>NZ_JBNPLX010000047.1:0-12565 GCF_050313695.1 Bariatricus sp. SGI.161 | reverse complement strand
ATATGTTTATTTAGAAGAGGTGTACAATGTTTAAGAAGAGTAAAAACAGTCAATTCTTTGGAAGTATGGGATTAATTGGAGCAACAATTATATGGGGATTTTCATTTGTAGTAGTTAAAGATTCAACTGCCAGTATTCCAGTCCCTTATCTTGTTGCATTTCGGTACATATTAGCATCAGCTGGAATGTTACTGTTGTTTTCATTTAAATTAAAAGAACTGACTTTTAAAGTAATAAAACAAGGAGCTGTTTTGGGACTTTTCTTATGTATAGGTCAATTTTTTCAGACATTGGGATGTAAATATACAACTGCAGGAAAGAATGCTTTTATTACGACAGCATATGTAATTCTTGTACCATTTTTATGTTGGATAATGGAGAAAAAGAAACCAGGAAGTATTCAAGTTGTTTCTGCAGTAATTGCAATTATAGGCATTGGACTTCTATCTTTAAATGGAAATATGCATATCCAATCAGGTGACTTTTTGACGATGATCTGCGGAATCATGCTTGGATTTCACATTATCTATATAGATCGCTATACTAGGGAGACAGATCCTGTTCTGTTGACTATGATCCAATTTATGTTTGCGGCCATATATATATGGGCAATTATTGGAGTTACACGTATGCCATTTCCAACACAGGTATTTCATCCAGAACTTTTTACTAAGATTATGTATATAGGACTGGCAAGTACAATGATGGGATTTTTATTACAGATTGTATGTCAGAAATATACGAATCCAAGTGTTGCGGCAGTAATTTTATCTATGGAGTCTGTATTTGGAATGCTGTTCTCTGTGATAATCTTGCATGAAAAATTTACGATAAAAATATTAATTGGCTGTGTATGTATGTTAATAGCTGTACTGTTATCTGAATTAAAGGGTACGCAAGAAGAAATAAGTGTATGATATTAATTTAATGTCTCTATACAAGAAATTTGCCTAAAATATCTCTTCGCTTTTTTGATAATAATTACCAAAATTACGTTTCTGAGAAGAATTTTTGCTTACGAAAAGAAGATTAAAATGATAAAATATATTGTGAAAAAGGCTCAGACAGGTAATTTACATGATAAGGATTGTTTCATTCAAATTCACTGAATGCAGCAATCCTTTTATATTAAGAAAAGAGGAGGCAATATTATGAAAAGAGTGAAAGCGGCATGTATTACGCAGACATTACATTTCTTTCAGAAGGATGATATTGGAAGAGATTATGCGGCAAAAATGGTGGAAGAGGAAGTAAGAAAGTACAAAGCAGGGCTAGACAAAACGGGAACAAAATACAGAATATTATCTGAAGAGACATTGGAAGATGGCTCCGTAATGATTGAAATTAAAAAACAGTATAATACTTCTTCTGTCGGAAATTATCTAGATGAATAAAAAATGGGCAAGGTCAGTTAAGATCTTGCCCTTAATTATGTTGTTGGCTCCTTTTTTATTCATTATATCCGTTAGGATTCTGGGACTGCCAACGCCAGGTATCTTCACACATTTCATCAAGTCCACGTTCTGCTTTCCAGCCAAGGATTTTCAACGCTTTTGAAGGATCCGCATAACACATAGCGATATCCCCGGCTCTTCGAGGCTTGATCTCATATGGGATTTCTTTTCCACATGCTTTGGAGAAAGCCTTTACCATATCTAACACAGAGTAACCAACTCCTGTGCCAAGATTAATGATATCGAGACCTGGATTTGTTAGAATGTAGTCAATAGCTTTTACATGTCCAATAGCCAGATCAACAACATGAATATAATCGCGCACGCCAGTTCCGTCCGGAGTATCGTAGTCATTTCCAAATACACCTAATTTCTCGAGCTTTCCAACAGCGACCTGAGAAATATATGGCATTAAGTTATTTGGGATACCTTTTGGATCTTCGCCGATTCTTCCACTTTTATGAGCTCCGACTGGATTGAAGTATCGAAGCAGGATTACGTTCCATTCTGGATCAGATTTCTGCAGGTCTGTCATAATCTGCTCCATCATAGATTTGGTCCAGCCATAAGGATTCGTACATTGTCCTTTAGGACAATCTTCTGTAATAGGCATTACTTCCGGGTTGCCATATACAGTAGCAGAAGAACTGAAAACGATTCTTTTTACATTGGCACTGCGCATAGCATTCATAAGTGTCAATGTTCCAGTGATATTATTCTGGTAATATTCCAAAGGCTTGCGAACAGATTCGCCGACTGCTTTCAGGGCTGCACAATGAATAACAGCATCGATAGATTCCTTCTGGAATAATGTCTCAAGAGCTGCGTGATCACAGACATCACCTTCGTAAAATGTTACTTTTTTACCGGTAAGTTCTTCTACCCTTTTTAAAGATTCTTGAGAAGAATTACAGAGATTGTCATATACAGTAACTTCGTATCCCTGGTTCAAAAGTTCTACGGCAGTGTGACTCCCGATATAGCCGGCTCCACCTGTGATTAATATATTTGCCATAATAGTTCCTCCTTCTATTGATTTTATGTAAATATCTATTTTATAATTATTATGATATTGAAGAAAATTGTCAATAGCAATAAATATAGTGGATAAAAATATAAGAATATTGAGATGCTAAAAAGTGTGATGATGCATATGAAATTGACATAGAAAATAATATAAGAAAATCAGAAAAAAACACAAAAAAGTGTTGCAAATTATCGTGGTATATGGTATTATAAATCTCGGTCACCACGGAAGACGTGTTGACATAGATTATGGCTCCGTGGTCAAGCGGTTAAGACATCGCCCTTTCACGGCGGTAACACGGGTTCGATTCCCGTCGGAGTCATTTCGCCGATGTGGCTCAATTGGCAGAGCAGCTGATTTGTAATCAGCAGGTTATCGGTTCGAGTCCGATCATCGGCTTAGTTCCTAACAGGGACTTACTGATTTTGGACCTTTAGCTCAGTTGGTTAGAGCAATCGGCTCATAACCGATCGGTCCTGGGTTCGAGTCCCCGAAGGTCCATTTGATATCGACTTGTAAGTTCGTATGAAACCTCACTAACAGCGTCGATATGTATCGCACGTAAGTGACCATAGTACGGTCACTAAGTGCTCATAACGAGGCCCAGTGGCTCAGTTGGTTAGAGCGCCGCCCTGTCACGGCGGAGGTCGAGAGTTCGAGTCTCTTCTGGGTCGTTCGTATCGCAAGATACGACGTAATAATTTCATATGGGATCATAGCTCAGCTGGGAGAGCATCTGCCTTACAAGCAGAGGGTCATAGGTTCGAGCCCTATTGGTCCCACTTTACAACATGTAATGTGTTGTGAAAATGCCGCAGTGGCGGAACTGGCAGACGCACAGGACTTAAAATCCTGCGGGACTTATACTCCCGTACCGGTTCGATTCCGGTCTGCGGCATTTGGTGTTTAGATCCTCATCCTTAAAAAATAAGGGATGGGGACTTTTTTATTTTTGAAAAGTTTGGTTTATGTTTGGTTCGATATAATCTTAATACTTTCAAGATAATTTTCTTATCAATCGGATTGATTTTTGTTCTGTATAATGAAGAGGCGATTTTGTGTTTGAATGTTCCATTAATTGCAAAAGATTTACAAAAGGGATGTTTCTTGGAGAGTAATTGGAATAACTGAATAAAGAGGAACAACAGTTGATATATTTTAGAGGTATTTACGATAAAAATTAGTCAGAAATGGGGGAAATAATGGAGGCCTAGCAGGTGCAGATATCAAAGATGGAGAAGAAGGTATTGAAAAATCTGAGAGAAATAATTTAAAGGTGTAGTCATATATAGATATATACAATGAATAAAAATGTATATTGGAATTAACAATTGGACTAATGTATATAGGGGGAGTAATATGATAAAAGACTAAATATACATATGAGAAGGGGGAAAAGTATATGAAAAAGAAAATGATTTCAATACTTTTAGCAGCGGCTATGGTAATGAGCCTGGCGGCATGCGGAAGTAGTGAAAAAGAAACAGAAGAAACGTCATCTGAGGCGTCAGAAGAACAGGTACTGCGTCTTTCAGGTGGTAATCCGGAGACACTGGATAGTATCATCGGAACAGGCGGAGATTCTGTAACAGTTATCCGTGAAGTTCAAGAAGGTCTTGTGCGATTTAACAAGAAAGATGGACAAGATGTTCTGGAACCGGCTGGAGCAGAGAGTTGGGAAACATCAGAAGACGGACTTACATGGACATTTAAGTTGAGAGAACATTATTGGAGTGATGGAGAACAGGTAAAAGCAGCAGATTATGTTTATGCATTCCAGAGAATGTTTGATCCAGATACGGCTTGTTCAGGTGTTCAGTTTTTCCTGAGTCTTGAGAATGCACAGGAAATTGTGGATGGAACAAAAGGAGTAGAAGAACTTGGGGTATCAGCGCCAGATGATATGACGGTTGTTTTCAAGCTAACAAAACCGGTTACATATTTTGATATGATTTTGGGTAGCCCGGTGGCATTTCCACAGAGACAGGATATCGTTGAAAAATATGGAGACAGTTATGGTGCTGATAAAGACAGTCTTGTATATAACGGACCATTTGTAGTTGAGGAATGGGTACCGGCAAACAAGGTTGTATTAGTAAAGAATGATACCTATTGGGACAAAGATTCTGTTAAATTGGATAAGGTAGAGCTTTTCCATATTGAAGATGAAACAGCGGCAATGACGATGCTTAAGAATGGTGAACTGGATGCGTATTCCGGAAATGCACAGTGGGAAGAAGAAATTCTTGCTACTGGAGATTTTGAATTACAGGAAGCACCATTCCCAGCAGGTATGAGAGATATCTTTAATGTAGAGACACCATTGTTAAAAAGCCCGAAGGTAAGATTAGCACTTACACTGGCAAAAGATCGTGAAGAACTTAATGATACATTGTTTGATGGATATTATGAGCCGGCATATGGTTGGATTATGCCTGCAATGACATGTCAGGGTCAGAATTTCCGTGAGGCAGCAGGCGATCCGTTAAAAGATGCAGCAGCAGAATATACTGATCTGGTTGCACTGTATAAAGAAGGATTACAGGAATCTGGTTTGGATCCGGAAGAACAGTATACACTTACTATTCTGATAGGTGATTCTTCCGCAGGTTCACAGACAGCAGCAGAATTATACAAGAGCATGATTGAAGAGAAACTTCCAATCACTATCGAGTTAGAATACTGTACAGATAACACAGACTTTATGCAGAGAAGATCAGAAGGTAACTTTGAGATGACTTTCCTGCATATGAACGGTGCAGAGTATGATGATCCTTCAGTATTCCTGAATATGTACTTGACAGGAGCAGCTGCTAATGAGGGACATTATAGCAATGAAAAATATGATGAGATTATTATGCAGGCAGAGAATTCTACGGATCCGGAAGAAAGACTGAATCTCTTTATCGAAGCAGAGAAGATTATGTTGGTAGAGGATCCTGCAATTTCCCCGACAGTATACTGGAATCAGAATTTCTTCGTAAGTAAAAATGTGAAGAATTTAACTGCTCCTGCATGGATTCCATTTGGATTTGAATACAAGTATGCAGAGAAGTAAAAAATAGTTCGATAAGTATGGTAAAGGATGTTGCAAAATGATTTGCGGCATCCTTTTTTAGGAGGAAAATCCATGTGCAAATATATTGTGAAACGTTTAATGTATATGATAGCAACACTGTTTGTCATAATTACATTGACGTTTATATCGATGAAAGCGATACCTGGAGATCCGATAGCGGCGAAATATGATAAAGCGTCACCGGAAGTACGTGCCAGAATCGAAGCAGTTTATGGACTGGATAAACCGAAGACAGAACAGTATTTTACTTATTTGAAAAATATGTTTAAAGGAGATCTTGGACTTTCTATCACTCAGCCAAGTAAAACTGCAAATACAATTATAGCAGAAAGTTTTCCGGCCTCTGCAAGATTAGGAGCAACAGCGTTGTTTTGGGGGCTTCTAGTTGGAGTTTTGTGTGGCTTTATTGCGGGGCTGAAAAGAAATGGACTGAGCGATGTAATCATTACAGTGGTAGCAACACTGGGAATTGCCATCCCCAATTTTGTAGTAGCATCTCTTTTGCAGTATACTTTTACATATAAGATTCCTGTTTTTCCGCCGATTGGATGGGAGACAGGAGGAAACTGGCTGTCAGGGAATCGATATGTAATCCTTCCGGTTGCAGCATTGGCATTCAGTACAATCGCAACCTATGTGAAATATATGCGAGAATCAGTAATTGATGTGATGGATGAAGAATATATTCTTCTCGCAAGAGCAAAAGGACTTTCAAAAAGGAAGATTATGACAAAATATGTATTAAGAAATTCTATACTTCCAATTGTTACGATTACTGCGCAGCAGGTAGCTATGCTTCTGACAGGTTCTGTTGTGATTGAAAGCATTTTTTCGATTCCAGGAATCGGGAAATATTTTGTAAATAGTGTGACGCAGCGAGATTATACGGTTATTATGGCAGTTACTATATTCTATTCGGTGTTGTATATGGTGTCTATGTTTGCAATGGATTTGCTGTATTATAAGATTGATCCACGCATGCGTGAGGAACAACTAATTTAGGAGGAGCGGGTATGAATGAATTAGAAAAATATGCGCCGTATGAGGATGCGGCAGATATAGAAGAACTTGCTCCACAGGATGAGGGGTTCTGGAAGTCTTCTTTTCGTATATTCAAAAAGAATAAAATAGGGATGTTTGCGGCTGTTGTGCTGTTAATGATGATACTACTATGTATGTTTGGTGAACATTTAAGACCTTATGGAGTTCAAGAGCAGAATACGGCAATTAAGAATCAGGCACCATCAGAGGAGCACTGGTTTGGAACCGATCAGCTTGGCAGAGATATTTTTGTAAGAGTTTGCCACGGCGGGCAGATATCTGTCCAGATTGGTCTGATTGCATCTGTAATTGTCAGTGTTATAGGAGTTATCTATGGAACAATTAGTGGTTACCTTGGTGGAAAAGTAGATATGATTATGATGCGAATTGTGGAGGTAATTAAAGGAGTTCCGCATCTGGTTATTGTAATATTGCTTACAATTCTGCTGGATGTGAATGGTATGATTCCACTGATTCTTGCCATGACAATATCTGGCTGGGTAAATACTGCGCAGATTATTCGAGGACAGGTAAAGCAGCTTAAAAATCAAGAGTTTATACTTGCAGTCCAATGTCTTGGAATTCCTACGTGGAAAGTTATGGTAAAACATATGGTTCCTAATATGATGGGAATGATTGTAGTTGCGATTACACTCGATATCCCTAATTTTATTTTTCAGGAAGCATTTTTGAGCTTTGTGGGATTAGGATTAAAGCATCCTGCTGTTAGTTGGGGAATTTTGATTTCTCAGGCGCAGGTAAATCTCGCGCATTACCCGTATCAGGTGGCATTTCCCTCTTTGGCTATAAGTATTGTTATGGTAGCATTCAATCTTATTGGAAATGCATGGAAAGAAGCATTTGATCCGAAATTCAGATAGGGGGGTGCTTTTAGATGAGTTTATTGCAGGTAGAACATTTAAAATTGGAATTAAAAACAACAAGAGGTATTGTAAAAGCAGTTCGAGATATTAGTTTTCAGATAGAACAGGGAGAGACAGTAGCTATCGTTGGGGAATCAGGATGTGGCAAAACAATGACTTGTATGTCTATTATGAATCTTTTTGCAAGAAATAACGGTTATATTGATCCAGAGACGAGAATTATCTTTGATGGACAGGAACTTACGCATTTACCGGAAAAAAGTATGCAGAAGATTCGGGGAGTGAAAATTGGAATGATCTTTCAGGATCCTGTCAAAGCGTTGAATCCAACGGAACGAGTCGGAGAACAAATTGTGGATATTATAAAAGCTCATAAAAAGATTTCCAAGAAAAATGCATGGAATGAATCAATCGGACTACTGGAAAATGTAGGTATTTCGGATGGCGAAAAAAGAATGAAACAGTATCCCTATGAGCTCTCCGGAGGGATGAGACAACGTGTTGTTATTGCAATGGCAATTGCATGCCGACCGCAGCTTCTTATTGCTGATGAACCAACTACAGCATTGGATGTGACAATACAGGCTCAGATTTTAGAGCTTCTGAAAGATCTGCAGAAAGAATATGGAATGACTATATTGCTAGTTACTCATAATCTTGGCATTGTTGCAACAATGGCAGATAAAGTGATGGTGATGTATGGGGGTAAAATTGTAGAAACAGGTAAGACGGAAGAGATTTTTTATAATCCGAAACATCCCTATACAAAAGCACTTTTACGGGCGATTCCGCAAGAAGACAAAGTGCGAAGGCGTCTTACAACAATACCTGGCACTCCTCCAAATCTTTTGAATCCACCAAAGGGGTGCCCGTTTGTAGCAAGATGTGAAAACCATATGAAAATCTGTGGTGAAGAATTTCCTGAAGAATATGAAGAAAAAGGACATCGTTGTTATTGCCATTTGTATTCTTTGGAATATTTGGCATGGAAAAGGCATAAGGAGGATGTGCAAGATGGTAAAGATTTTAGATGTTGAAAATCTGGACAAACATTTTAGGGTGCCTGGAGGAGTTTTAAAAGCAGTAAACCATGTCAGTTTTTCTATCTATGAAGGTGAGACTCTTGGAATCGTAGGGGAATCTGGGTGTGGAAAAACAACATGTGGCAGAACTTGTATTGGCATGTATCCTAAAACTGCTGGGTCGATAAAATATCGTGGTGAGGAAGTGGAAATTCTTTGCAAGAAAAATCGGGCAAGGTTTGCTCAAAAAGTTCAATGTGTATTCCAAGATCCGTATTCTTCACTGGATCCCAGAATGAAAGTGGGTAATATGCTTGCTGAAGGTATTGAAGAACATCATATTGCTTCAAGTAAAAAAGAATGCAATGAAATGGTAGAAGAATTGCTTAATAAAGTAGGACTTAGAAAAGAACACATGCAAAGATATGCGCATGAGTTCTCAGGAGGACAGCGACAGAGAATCGGAATTGCAAGGGCGCTTTCGGTGAATCCGGAATTTATATTTTGTGATGAGCCTATTTCTGCACTGGATGTGTCAGTTCAGGCTCAGGTAATGAATCTTTTGATGGATTTGCAGGAAGAAAAGAATTTGACATATATGTTTGTGTCACATGATATTTCAATGGTTCGACATATCTCGAATCGAATCGCAGTTTTCTATTTGGGAAAAATTGTAGAAATCGGAGAAGCGAATGAAATATATGACTATCCTGCACATCCGTATACAAAGGTATTGTTATCGGCGCTTCCATTAACTGATCCGGGAAGAGCGAAGGAAAAGCAGCGCATTGTGATGCCAGGAGAATTGCCAAGTGCAATTAATAATTTGGAAGGCTGTGTGTTTAAAGGCAGGTGTCCTTATGCAACGAAGGCATGTGAAACATTTGATGGAGAATTGAAAGATGTAGGAAATGGACATATGGTGGCTTGCTGCCATATATAGCAAAAAGGAGGAAGAGAAATATGGGGATTATAGTAGATAAAGAAAAATGTATACAATGTGAAATGTGTGTCGAAAATTGTCCGGAAGATATTTTGGTTATGGTAGAAGACGGCGTGAGTGTTGCATATCCAATGGAATGTAGCTGGTGTGGAGCCTGCGAAATAGATTGTCCTGCTGATGCGATCAAAGTGAGATTTACAAAAGAAGTAGGGCCTGTGTTTATTAAGAGGGAGGAAAAGTAAATGAGATACGAAACAAAATATCTGGAGACAGATGTACTGGTAGTCGGAGGTGGCTTGTCAGGTGCTCTTGCAGCAATTAAAGCAAGAGAAGAGGGCGTTTCATGTATTGTACTTGAAAAATCCAACACGATGCGCAGTGGTAATGCAGGATCAGGAATTGATCATATATTTAGCTACATACCAGAACTTCATGAAAAAGTCGGATATACAATGGATGAAATGAAAGAAGATCAGGCAAAGCTTGATTTAGCTAGTCTAGGATTGGGATTCAGAAGCCTGAATGACTTTTTTGTAGAAAACTCTTATGAACGTATTATTGCATTGGAAAACTATGGGCTGAAATTCCGCTTTGAAGATAGTAATGTTCCAGGCGGATATAGGGTAGTACCACAATTTCATTCTGTACCTACAAGTTTTAATTTTGAGGGAAGAGACATCAAGCCAATACTTACAAGGGAAATGCAAAAAGCTGGTGTTGAGATATATAACAGAGTATTTGTCACAGAATTATTGAAATCCGGAGAACAGGTAATTGGTGCAATTGGAGTTGGAACGAGAGAAGATATTATTTATGTGGTGAAAGCAAAAACGACAATTCTTGCAACAGCCGGAGGAGTAGACCGTCTCTGTAAAAGCGGAACTGGAGTTGATTTCGAACGATTCCATGCGTCGTCCATGAACAATGGTGCAGGAAAAGTGCTTGCCCTGAATGCGGGTGCAGATGTAATTAATATGGAATACACTTTGGCGCAGGGGGGAATGGATTGGCTCAACTGGACAATGAGTGCGGGAAGTCCAGGAGGGACGTATTGGCCCTGTGCGCGTGTTGTCGATGAAGAAGACAATGTAGTTATGGGACGAGACATTGCATTTTCGCCGGAGGATCCGGATTATAAGGAAAAACATCAAAAACAGTTTGCAAGACATCTGAAAGGAAGAAAAGAGGTTTTTCGAAGACTGTCACAGGGAGAACAGCTGTATATGGATATGGCAGAGGCGACAGATGAAGAAGTAGAATATGTAAAATGGAGTCTTGGTCATGAAGGTAAATGTAATACGCTTCTTTCTAATATGGAAGCGCAGGGGATTAGATTCCAGGATGTGAAGATTCCATATCAATTTGAAGATAATGTGCATACTTTTGTATCCTGTTCTGGCGTATATACGAATGTGAAGTGTGAAACAACGGTAGAAAATCTGTATGCGGCGGGAAATGAAATTGCTGGGATGAGTAATAATTCTGCTCCTGAAGCTGTGGTTTATGGAGTGGAAGCCGGGATTCAGGCGGCCAGAAAGGCGAAGTCTATCCAAAAAACTGAAACGATAGATGAGAAGCAGGTAGAGAAAGTAAAAGAGATGGTAGAAAAGTTCTATCTGGCAGAAAATGGAGACCAGTGGCTTGATGTTGAACATGCTGTTCAAAATGTAATTAATACATTTGGCACAATTCCTCATACGGATGAAAAAAGTCGAATGGCATTGAAGGTTTTAGAAGATATAGAGAATAATTTGAACCTTCATGCAGAAAATCCACATGAAGTGAATCGCTGCCTGGATGTAATGTTTATACTTGAAACAGCAAAAGCAATCTTTCTCGCATGCGAAAAGCGTAAAGAGAGTCTTGGTCCGTTTATAAAAGAAATAAATCCGGAACATGTGGATGCGGCACCGGAAGATGTAGAAATCTATGGATTATATAAAAAAGATGGGAGATATGATTTCCATATAATTAAAGCAGATTTGTAAAAGATCTTGTAAGTATCGAAAAAGAGTTAAACACATGAGATTACCTCAAAAAGCTAAACTATTTAATCGTAGCAGTTTTATGGCTGCTACGATTTTTTATAGGCTTGAAAGAAGGACCAAGGGCAAAGGTGAGCACTCAAAAAGGACTTTACGGAAGGCATTCCTGAGTAAAGTGCAATCAAAATGTTTGACATAGCACCAGATAGTATGATTTCCAGAACCACCTTCAGAGATGAGAGCATGGATGTGAGGGTTCCATTTCAAGTCTCTGCCAAAGGTATGAAGGACTCATATAAAACCAGGAAAAAAATATTCAGAATATAAATATAAGAAAAAAAATAAGCGTGTAATGCTATTTATAAGTGCGCATTCCGTATCTAAATTGGCACATTTTTTTTATAATAAAATAAAAGGAGGCAGTAGATGATTACGACAAATGAAGGATATATGAGACTGGAATATTTTTCTGAAAATGTTGCAGCGGATAGAAATAGAAAAGAGTTTGATATAAAAAATCATATATTGTGTTATACAAATCAAAAGCCAGATTTTCTTTTTATCGGAGATTCTATTACAGAATATTGGGAGTTAAATGCTTATTTTAGAAAAGACAATCAACTGATAGTAAATAGAGGTATTGCAGGAGATACAACAGAGTATCTAAAGAAAAGGTTTTACGTTGATGCAGTTCAATTGAGACCGAAGTATTGCATTTTGGGAATTGGAATTAATGATTCCATAGAACTGGAAGGAGATTATTGGAAAAAGCTGAAGCCAGCACCTTATAATGAGATATTAGAAACAGCAAAAACCAATATCATAGAAATTATACAACAGGCAAAAGAAGAAAAAATATCGTTGATATTAACTTCACTTTTACCAATCAGTATTCCTATATTAACGCATGAAAGGAGTAGAAAGAAATATATAAAAGAAATGAATAATTGGCTTTCGGAAATGGCTGAGAGGAATAATCTCATTTTTGTAAATTATTATGCTACAATGACCTTTCCAGGAACAGATAAGTTACTAGAAAGAACTACATATGATGGCTTGCATCCAAATGCTAAAGGATATCAGATTATGGCGACAGTTTTACGTAATACTTTAAAAGAAAATAAGATTTT
>NZ_JBNPLX010000046.1:0-12845 GCF_050313695.1 Bariatricus sp. SGI.161 | reverse complement strand
ATATCAATCAAGGGTTTTCTGTAAGCTGCCTAGCGGAATCGAACCGCCGACCTCCGCCTTACCAAGGCGACGCTCTACCGACTGAGCCAAGGCAGCACGCATATCATATATGCAACATTGATACTATACAATATTTATCCTCAGTTTGTCAATAAAAATTTCAGTGATTTTCTCCCTTTTCTTTTTCCAGAATCCTTTCTGTCTTACTTTTAATCCGCTGCAGTGCATTATCAATTGTCTTAGGGCTTTTATCCAACAATCGAGCAATCGTCTTATAATCAGTTCCCAGAAGATGTAGATATAATACTCTGTTTTCCAGGTCACTGAGCGATTCCTCCAGCTTACTTTCCAGCAATTCTGCATATTCACGATTCACCAGTAATTCTTCCGGATTGCTTTCACCGCCCGCTTCCATTGTCTCCAAAAGAGTGACCTGCTCATCCGTTTTCTCATATAAAGAAACATAGCTATTTAACGGACTATGTTTTTTTCTCTTAGACGCTTCGATTGCCGAATACATCTGGCGTGTAATACAAAGTCTTGCAAAACTGAAAAAAGATGCCTCCTGTGTCACATCATAATCCTGTACTGCTTTAAACAGCCCAATCATCCCCTCCTGGATCAGGTCATCATTCTCTCCTCCCAGAAGATACATGGCATTGGCTTCTTTTCGCACCAGATTCTTATATTTCTCCATAATATAATCGATAATATTCTTATCTCCTTCTCGGAGTCTTCGGATCAACTGTTCGTCCGACATCTTCTCATAACTTGCCATATACCCACCATTATGAACCACTTTCTTTTATTGCATCCGTTGTCTCACAATCTCATAGGCCAGTACACCTGCAGCAACAGATGCATTCAGAGAATCAATATCGCCTTTCATAGGAATACTTGCCACAAAATCGCAATTTTCTTTTACCAGGCGGCTGACACCTTCTCCCTCATTGCCAATGACCAATCCAATAGGTCCCTTCAGATTCAGATCATACATCATCTTGCCGCCCATATCGGCACACACGAACCAAAGCCCCTTTTCTTTTAATTCTTCCATCGTCTTTGTAAGATTCGTTACTTTTGCAACCGGTGTATAATTCAAAGCTCCCGCAGAAGTCTTTGCCACTGTAGCAGTAAGCCCCACTGCCCTTCTCTTAGGAATGATCACTCCATGTGCACCTGCCAGATTGGCAGTACGAATAATCGCTCCAAGATTATGCGGATCTTCAATATTATCAAGAAGAATCAGGAAAGGATCTTCGCCCTTTTCCTCTGCCAGCTTCAACATGTCTTCTACTTCTGAATACTCATATGCTGCTGCACAGGCAATCACACCCTGGTGTTTTCCTGTTACAGATAACTGAGACAACCTTTCTTTTTCTACGAAATGAATAATTGTATCATGCTTTCTTGCCTCTCTGACAATGGTCCGCACCGGACCGTCCTGGCACCCGTCCAATACATATAACTTGTCAATTGGCTTACCAGACCGAAATGCCTCCAGAACTGCATTACGTCCTTCTATCATATTTTCATTCACTTTTTTTTCGTTATTCATATATGCTCCCTATACGCTTTCTAGACTATCTAATCCTATTTTAACCAGATCCAGCATTCTTTTCCACTCTTTTTTTAGATACAGATATCCCATCAATGCCTCAAAGCCTGTTGCCCTTCGATAATCAGTAATCGACTGATTCTTGGCAGGAGATACACTTTTTGCATTTCTCCCGCGCTTAAATACTGCATGTTCTTCTTCTGTCAGATGCTCCTGAATCGTACGCATCATCTTTGACTGGGCAGATGCCTGTACCATAGAACTGGTCTCACGATGAAGCTTTTGCACCTGCTTATTTCCCTCATTGATCACCAGAGACTTGATGATCAGATCATAAATACTGTCCCCGATATACGCTAAAGTAAGAGGTGAATATTCTTTTATATCCACCTCTTTCATCTGGAATAATTCCTGCATATAGGAGTCAAACTGCCATTCTACGCTCTTTTCCATTGCACTCCTTCACGGGTATCTTTTAAGATAATTCCCTTTGCCAATAATTCATCTCTGATTGCATCTGCTCTTGCAAAATCCTTTGCCTTACGTGCGGCCTGACGTTCTTCGATCAGTTTTTCAATCTCTTCATCCAGGATATCTTCCTTCTTATCCACGATCAGACCAAGAACATCTGTAAGTTTTACCAGAAGATCGAACAGATTCTTCAGATACTCTTTGGAACTGTCAGCATTTGCTGTCGTATTGATGTATTTAACCAGATCAAAGACTGCTGCCACTGCATCTGCTGTATTGAAGTCATCATCCATTGCCTCTTCGAACTTCTGGGTAAATTCTCCTGCCTTTGTAAATGCTTCTTTTTCCTCTTCAGTCATCACTTCTGCCTTCGCATTGCCCATTAAAAACTTCAGGTTATCTGCTGCATTGACAATACGCTCCAGACCATTCTTAGACGCTTCCATCAGATCTGCACTAAAGTTCAATGGACTTCTGTAATGTGCACTCAACATAAAGAAACGAAGTACCTGCAGATCATACTGCTCGCTGATCTCACGGACTGTACGGAAGTTCCCAAGGGATTTACTCATCTTACGATTATCAATATTTAAAAATGCATTGTGCATCCAATATTTTGCAAATTCCTTTCCATTGGCAGCCTCACTCTGCGCAATCTCATTTTCATGATGCGGGAAGATCAGATCCTCACCACCTGCATGAATGTCAATCTGTTCACCCAGATATTTCTTAGACATCTCAGAGCACTCAATATGCCAGCCCGGACGTCCGTCACACCATGGAGACTGCCAAGCAGGCTCACCTTCCTTTTTCGGTTTCCAGAGTACGAAATCCAACGGATCTTCCTTCTCATCTTCTCCGGTAACCAGAAGGGAACGTTCTCCGGAGCGGAGATCATCCAGATTCTTGTGAGAAAGCTTTCCATAATCTTTGAACTTTCTGGTGCGGTAATATACAGTACCATTTTTCTCATAAGCATATCCTTTATCGATCAGTGTCTGGATCATATCTACCATACCACAGATTTCTTCTGTTGCCAGTGGATTCTTGGTCGCCGGCTTAATATTCATACCTTCCATATCTTTCTTGCACTCTGCAATGTAACGTTTGGAAATCTCATCTGAAGAAACCCCTTCTTCAATAGCTTTCTTAATGATCTTATCATCTACATCGGTAAAGTTAGATACATAGTTCACATCGTATCCTTTGTATTCAAAATAACGTCTGACCGTGTCAAATACAATCATCGGTCTTGCATTTCCGATATGGATAAAATTGTATACGGTAGGACCGCACACATACATCTTGACCTTTCCCTCTTCCAAAGGTACAAATTCTTCTTTTGTTCTTGATAATGTATTAAAAATCTTCATATTACGCTTTCTCCTCTTCTATAATCTCTATGTTCTCATCTCTCATACATTTCATACATTTTTCCATCTCCTGAATCTGCTTATGCATTCTGAGATTGTCTGCCTGCAGTTCCCGAATATCATTACTGATCGGGTCCGGAAGATGTACCTGATCCATATCCAGTCTCGGGATTCTCTCATCCCCCATCTTGACCACTCTTCCCGGGACTCCTACAACCGTACAATTCGGCGGCACTTCTTTTAACACAACGCTTCCTGCCCCAATCTTGGAATTCTCTCCAATAGTAAATGAGCCAAGTACTTTGGCGCCGGCGCTTACCATAACATTATCCTTAAGCGTAGGATGACGCTTGCCTTGCTCCTTACCAGTACCGCCCAGAGTCACCCCCTGATACAATGTAATGTTATCTCCTAGCTCTGCGGTCTCTCCAATAATCACCCCGCTTCCATGGTCAATAAACAGACCTTTTCCAATAGTCGCGCCCGGATGGATCTCAATTCCCGTCTTTCTGGCAGCCCTCTGGGATACCCATCTAGCCAGAAAATAATGCTTCTTCAGATACAGCTTATGCGCCACACGATAATGCAGGATTGCCTTAAAACTGGAATATAAGAACACCTCCATATTTGACTTGATTGCCGGGTCACGCTCCCGGATCACTTGAATCTCTTCTTTGACATACGATATCATACCCATAAAAATCTCTCCTTTTTCGCAGAGTTCATCACTAATAAAATAAAATGAGCTTATCTGGAAGATACTTCTCTAAAATGTACTTCTCTAAAATATATTTCTCAGAATAATAACTCTATTAAAATAAAAAACTTCGTCTCTTATCAAATCTAAGAGACGAAGCAACTCCGCGGTTCCACTCTTTTAGAGGATAATTTCCACTTACAGAATCTGTCACCAAAAGACATCCTTCGATTGCGTAAAACCAAAGCACACCTTAACAGATCATGGAATCTTCCTCCACCTTGATACACGTAACGTGTGTAATTCCGTATCCGGCTACTTCCATTCATCAGTCACTCCCATGACCCACCCTTTCACCGAATCAACTCCCGGAGGCACTTCACAGCCGCTTCCCTCGAAACTGCTTTCAGCCGGTGACAGTTTCTCTCTGATAGTTCCACAATCTGCTACTCTTTCCGTTCATCGTTTTTCTCGTATAGGATATATAATATGTGAAAACACAAAAAATGTCAATCGGGTACAGGACATTTTTCATTTTGGGACACCACATTTTTCAATTGGGGACGTAGTACTTTTGCAAAGTACTACGTCCCCAATTGAACTTCTACCTTGAACAGATCTGCCTCTGTTTCTATTTTCAACTTTCCTTTCTGCAGTTCTGTAAAGCTTTTTGCTATCGCCAGTCCAAGCCCTGAACCTTCGGTATTTCTTGCGGTATCGCCTCGAACGAAGCGTTCGGTAAGTTCTTCGGGATTGAAGTTTAGTTCTGTTGCGGAGACATTTTTCATCCGAATCCGTACTTTTTCTTTTTCTTTTGTGATTTCAACGTATACTCTGGTATGCGGCATTGCGTATTTTACGATGTTGACCAGGAGGTTTTCGAAGATTCGATAGGTCTTCTGGCTGTCGAGTGGGAGAATTACTTTTTCTTCTGGGTAAGTGCAGCGGAATTCCAGGTTTGCTGCCTTAATCTTATCTTCCAGCTCGAATTTGACTTGTTTGAACAGATTGACTACATCTACATCTATAATATTGAGTGTAACGTTTTTGCTGCTTGCCTTGCTGATTTCAAACAAATCTTCTATGAGTACCTTGAGCCGCAGGGATTTGCGTTCGAGAACATCAATGTATTCTTTTTTCTTCTCTTCATCTTTTTCATTTTTCAAAAGATCAACATATGTAATGATTGCTGTCAGTGGAGTCTTCAGATCATGGGATACGTTGGTGATAAGTTCTGTCTTCATGCGCTGGCTTTTGACTTCTTCATCCACTGCCTTTTTAAATCCATTTTGAATCTTTTCAATTTCTGGTTTAAATGGCTGAAACACGCCCAGGTCTTCGGTGATTACGACATCCAGGTTCCCTTTAGCGATTTCACCGGTTGCTTTTAAAAGTACCGCGTATTTTTCCTGCAGATCACTATAGTATTTGCGAAGAATCAAGAATAAGACCACAGAATATACAACCAGTGCCATAATACCAAAGAACCAGAGGGAACATGTGATGGCAAGTATAAGAAAATTCACCCCAACAATTTTCAGGATTGTTTTATTACTTTTTTCACGGAAGTCAATATCTGTCAATGAGTGGTAGCATTTCTGAAGTCCGTTTTTTCCTTTGGTCATAAGGAGCTGCCATATCTGTCTGATATATTTCCATGAAGAACCTGTGAGTGTCTCTTCTTTCAGGTAACGTCGGATTCCCATTGTGTAAATATGGCGCACGCAGGACGCCGTCCAATAGACAATGGCAAACACCAGAATCCAGACTGTAAAATCAAAGAAATCTGCAATTCCATTATTTCTCTGAAAGAGCCATCCACAATGGTTAAATATGACCGCAAGCATTATCCAGAAGATGATCACCACAGCTTCCAGCGGTGCATGAAAGATTTTTTCTTCTCCTGTTTTCAACGATGGAAATACCGGATAGAGCATCGCCAGTGCAGCTACTATGATCATCAGGATCACAATAAAATTATTTGCACTCTCTGGAGCATGGGTTCCCACATAAAAGTAGTGTTCAAAATATGTCTGGAGATTCTCTTCTGTCATTGCAAATATATAAGTGCGATCCTTTGGAGTCTGAAACATGCCCTGTGTGTTTGTCTCATAATAATCATCATCCCATTCCGGATTATCTTCTTGAAATCGATTCAGCACTTCCCTCAACTCGGTGATCTGTTCAGCCTGATAATCACTTTTTTCGATCTTGACGCTTGGCATACCATTTTCATCATATGTGATGACCATTCCCAGTGCAAATGCATCCATATTCTTCTCTGATAGAGATTGTTTGGACTCCACTTTACTCTTTGCCACAACTTTTCCATCTTCATCTTTGACCTGATAATCCAGATAAGGATAGAAAGAATCAAATTCTTCTTTTACGTCCGACATGTACCCTTCCAGAAATTCATTAAATCCATCAGGATCTGCTTCTTCTCTTGTACTTTCCGTATTGTACAAAATATACGACGCCTCAATAAACTGCTCTAGGAAATCTTCTGAGGTAAGCTCTTCTCGTCTGTCCTGCTCAATGGCTTTATTTTCTTCCTGATACCATTGATGATATTGTGTCATTACTGATAGCGATGCTGTCATAATAGTCAGCAGTATCAATACGATTGCTAATTTATGCCTGTTTTTCAATTTTGTATCCAACACCCCACACCACCTTCAAATATTTTGGTTCCTTTGGATTGATTTCTATTTTTTCGCGGATATTCCTCACATGGACCATAATGGTATCTGTATTTATCGCCCGTTCATTCCACACGCGTTCATAGATCTCTTCTGCGGAAAAGATTCTGCCCGGATTCTTCATCAAAAGTAACAAGATCTTATATTCTGTCGGGGTTAATTTTACAGGTTCACCATCTACAGAAGCTTCCATCGTGTCTTCATTAAGCTCTAGTCCTCCGATTATATGGATATTCTCCATCTTCTCTTTCCGATCCAGTTTTTCCATAAATCTCCGGTAACGCCGAAGCTGTGAATTAACTCTTGCCAGTAATTCCATTGGCGTAAATGGTTTTGTTATGTAATCATCTGCTCCCATATTAAGCCCCATAATCTTATCCACTTCTTCTGACTTTGCTGATAAAAATATTACAGGAAAATCATATTTTTCCCTTAACTTTATAGTCATCTGAATTCCGTCCATTCGCGGCATCATCACATCCACGATTGCCAGATGAATCTCTTGGGATTCAATCACTTTCAGGCCCTCCAATCCATCTGCTGCCTGATACACTTCATATCCCTGACTTTTTAAATATATTTCCACACCTTCTCGGATTTCTTTGTCATCTTCTACGATTAACACATGATTCATTTTCATTTCGATGATTCCTTTCCTTCCTTCTCCATATGAAGAAGAATATTCTCAGGAGGATGTTTCCCCGCCAATCATTATACTACACTCCCGTTCACAGGGATATACCCGGATTCTCGGAGGACAATGGCAGGATACGATTCCATAATTATCGAACCGCACTGTAATCCTGGAAAATGGCAATGGAATGTGATAATGATCCCATCGTCTGTTCAGAGAAATCTTATGTGAATAGGCAATCGTGACTCCAGTCAACTCCGTCTGACTCTTCTCAGACAAAAAATAGGTCAGTTTCTTCGGGATATGTCTAGGCCCTAATGGACCGTCCATGGCAATTGCCACACTTCTTTTTGCTTCTTTCAAGGCTTTCAACAGATCTTTCAAGGTTCCGGCATTGCAGAAACCATATCCTACTCTGACCGCTTCTCCTCCACAACGCTCCAGAAGATTCTGAATATATTCTCCACGTTCATCTGCAGTTACCAGAACAGATACATCTGCACATTCTTTTGTGACTGCCTGGAGTACCAGATTCATAGCAAAGCTGTCCTCATGCCAGAATCCCACGATATTATGTCCAGAAAACATCTCTGGCTGCTGCCATTCTATGCACACTGTTTTTTCAAGAAGCTTTAAATAAATGTAAAACAGACGACATAACATCTTTCTTTTCATAAGCTTCATGTCCATATTCTTCCGCCCTCCTTCTCTTTTCTAAAATCATACGATAAACTTCTTCTGCCTCTGCCGCGATATAAGCTATCTGATAATTCTGTGCCATTCCAAGCGCATTTGCACCAAATCTGCATCTCTTCTCGTGATCCATCATCAGTTCTTCCATCTTTGCAGCAAATATATCTTCCGACTCCGCTGTAAGATAACCATTCTTTGCATCTTTTACAATATCATTGACTCCACAGGCTGACACAGCAGCCACTGGCAGCCCTGCAGCCATCGCTTCCGCAAGTACAATTCCCTGAGTCTCTGACTGGGAAGCAAACAAAAACACATCACTTGCAAACAGATAATTTTTCACTTTCTGATTCGGTACTTCTCCGACAAATCTCACCACCCCTTCGATACCGAGCTCTTTTGCATATAGTTCCAGTGCCGGTCGTTCTGCTCCATCACCAATCACCATTACGCTGAATCCATCCCCCACACGTCGCCGAAGACATTGAATACTTCGCAGAAGAAAATAAAGATTCTTTTCCTTCTCCAATCTTGACACCGTACAGAACAAACAGCGTTTATCCCCCAGATATGTTCTTCTGATTTCATCGGATACTTTCTCATCTTTCACATAAGAACCGTCATTCAGACCCGTCGGAAGAATCCGGACAGGTGTAGAAATTTCTTGTCGTAAGATAGAATCTCGCATACCGGCAGAAGGCGCCAGCACAAGGTCACATTTATTCATAAATGATGCCATATACCTGGGAAGCCATTTTCTGCTCTGCTCCAGACATTTTTCCACAGCTGTCCACTCTCGCTTTCCCGAAAACACTTTGATGTAATGCAGATATTCCTCATATCTCGTATGATATGTATAGATTAGGGGCAATTGATATCTGCGGCTTAGAGCCACCGCCACATTTCCGATCAACATTGGATGATGCACATGAATCAGATCAAATTTTCTTTTTGCAAATGCTTCCCTTATTCTTGGATCCGTTACATCAGGGATAACCATTCCATTTTCAAATTTTCTTCGGCAAGACCGGTAACGCACTACATCTTCTTGTTCTTCTACTCTCTGGTCTCCTGTCTCTTCATTCTCCAGTTCTCGGTACTCTGGTGCAAATACACAGACTTCATGTCCCCTTTCACGCAGCCCGCATGTCAATCGTTCCACGGACACAGGAACACCTCCCACAAAGGGTTTATAATTGTTTGTCATCATTGCAATCTTCATATCCTTCTCCCCTTCTTATCATCTCAGAATCTGCCACACAGCATCGCCCAGAAAGTATCCTGCTCCGACAAATACCAGGTTCCACACAAACACACCCAGTAAGGAACTCAATGTATAACTACCGAATCGCATCGAAATCATACCTGCCGGGATGGAAATCAACGTCCTGATCATGGGCACCAATTTTCCAAGGAATACACCTGTCGGCCCCCGTTTTCGCAGCATTTCCATATTCTGTTCGATCAATTCCCTATGTTGAGGAAAATGCCGGAGATAAAACCGCAGGAAGATCTCTCCGCCCAGTCTTCCAAGAAAATACAGTATCCAACTTCCAAGAAGTCCTGCAGCCACTGATATCACCATAACCGCAGGGAAGCTGATATCACCACGCGCTGCCCAGATTCCTGCCAGCGGCATGATTACCCCTGCCGGAAATCCCGGAAGATTCATATATTCCAGCAGAACAATCAAAAACACAAATACAGCCCCATATTGTGCAAAATATTGAGTAAGCATCTGGATTGTCATAAACAAGACCTCCCTTCGTTCTGATACCATAAGCATAATAGGGAAATCTTAAGAACGAAGAATGAAAATTCTAAAGATATTCTAAAGATGGGAATTTAGATGAGTGAGTTGGTAATTGAGAGTGTACGGCGCAAGGAAGCTTGGTAGGCTGGTTGCTATCCGGTATCCTTCGCTGAGAATCCATAACAGAAAAAAGAGCTGCAATTTCGTGACCGGACTGATTCACCGAGAAATTTGGGTAATTTCTCGATTCAGCAGTCCTTTCGAATTTGACTTGAGGTCAAATTCTCACACGAAATGGCGGCTCTTGTTTCTGTAACGGATTCTAACGCTTGGATAGACGGATAGCAACCAGCCTACCAAGCTTCCTTGCGCCTGACATTCTCAAATACTGAACGAACTCATCTGGAGGAATTCCTGGCGCGAAGCGCAATGGGGAGCGATGTTTTATACTATTTATCATTATTTCAATGGAAGAATCAGTTAGTTATTCTGCCAGTTTTTTGACATATCTTTGCTATGATCTTTCCCTCTGCATAACGCGCAGGAATTCTCCCGGATGAGGAAGTTGCGGATTTGGGGGGTGTCAGGCGAGAAGATGGATGGGATGGCTGCCATTCGTTGGACAAGCGATAGAATCCGTTATGGGAAAAGAAGCAGATATTTTGTGCGATGATTTGGCCTCAAGCCAAATCTGAGAAGGTTGCTGAGCCTCGAAATCATCAGGATTTCGGGGTGAATCAGCCTGGTCACAAAATATCTGCTTCTTTTCCTGTTATGGATTCTTAGCGAAGGACTCCGCAATGGCAACCATCCCATCCGTCCTCTCGCCGTACACACCCAATTACCAACTAACTAATCTAAATTCCTACACAACCTCATTCAGATAAATCTTAGAAAGTGGTATGATTTTCTTCATCTCTGCTTTCATCCTTTCGGACATCTCAACACCTTCCTCCTGGCAGACTTCTTCCACTGTCTTTGCACCGAATACCAGACTTGCCAGTGCGGCGACCGTTATAGTTCCTTCGCTGTTTTCCGGTTTCCCGTCCATAAGCATTACTCCGGAAAATTCAGTTCCAGTTATAACAACACAGCGATTATTTTCTACAATAATGGGATCTATCACGCAAAAACATGTACTCATTAATGAGCGCAGAGAAAGAGACATTAACATCCTGCGGACATCTACAATTCTTACCATAATCTTTGGTTTTTCTTTTTCTTCTGCCGTTTCTTCAGGATACCATCCAAGACAATCTGTTATTTTTCCTTCTTTACGGTATATTTTCAGACTTCCTCCGTCACTGGCATATTCTTTTATCAATCTCTGATAATATGCGGCATCTCTGATAGCAAATACCTGATATTGTCCCAAGAGATAAGAATTGGCAAACTCTGCCAGCTCTTTGCAATCCTTTTCTTTGGCATCTTCAATCACCAAAAAATCATCTTTTTGTTGCATCTCATTTTCTTTCTGTTCACAATACACCCTTTTATTTTGCTCATAAACTGTCCGAAAATCATAGGGAATATAAATACTTTCAGAAGCTGGCATCAAAAAAGTAAATGTCTTTCCATCCCGATATTCATCTCTTAATGCTTGCTTTAAAAGGTTAGCCATATATCCTCTTTTACGATATTCCTTCTGTGTTGCAACTGCAACAATATAGTTAACCTCCTTTTCGGATCCATTTACATATAAATGATACGGATTTAGGTGAAGCATGGCACGAATCGCTTCATCCTCTTCTATGACATATATTTGATTGTCTTTTGTCTTTTCCATATAATAATAATCAACAAACCCTTTACTGTCTTCCTCAAAAACTTCTTCATATAATGCCCGTGTCTTTCCATTTTCCCCGGGACTTAAGTTACATATATCCATTCTTCTATTATCCTTTCTTTGAGAAAGAGAAGCCCCTGTACGGAGCTTCTCTTTTACTATCATACTATCTTTCCATATGCGGACAGCCACTACATCCTGCACATCTTCCTTCTTCTGGTCCTACGACATAGCTACAATTTTCTATCGTATCAAGAGCTGCTATCGCCTGAGCGGAAATTCCAGCACCGCTTCCAGTAAATCCAAGCCCCTCTTCCGTTGTCGCCTTAATATTTACCTGGCTAATATCCACATGCAATGCTTCTGCCACATTCATACGCATCTGTTCGATATGTGGTGCCATCTTCGGACGTTGGGCAATAATCGTTGCATCAATATTTCCAATCACATATAAATTATCCTCAATGAGCTTTCCTACATGTTCTAACAATTTGATACTAGAGATACCTTTATATTGGGGATCAGTATCTGGAAAATGCCTGCCAATATCTCCCAATGCAGCAGCTCCCAACAACGCATCCATAATCGCATGCAGAAGCACATCCGCATCTGAATGTCCCAAAAGACCTTTTTCGTATGAAATCTTAACTCCACCTAATATCAGATCCCTGTCTTCTACCAATTTATGAACATCATATCCCATTCCAACTCTCATCTATGATTCCTCTTTTTCTTCTATTTTTTCAACTTCTTCTTTTACCACTTCTTGATCAGAATCTACTTTATCGTCTTCCTCTATATTCGACTCTTCATAGTCCGTATATTCCTTTTTAATATATTTCTTCACTCCCAAAATGCACCATGTTGCTCCTAGAATCAGGAATGCAAGTCCTATGAGTAAAAAAACAATAAAATATTCCGGCTTATTTAAAACAGAATCACGAACCAGGCTATATCCAAGATAGACCAGATATGCCCCTGCGAGAATTCGAATCGTTAAGCTTCCTTTCGTCATTATCGTACTCCTCCTCAATGATAGCGTAATCTATATTTTTAATATTATAAATGATTTCTTATTTTTTGTATAGTGGAGACACAAAAATAAAACCCTATCTCTTCTATTCATATTCAAAAAAAGAGAGAACATTCAATGCCTCCCTTTTTACAAGTAGCGGGAA
>NZ_JBNPLX010000045.1:0-16439 GCF_050313695.1 Bariatricus sp. SGI.161 | reverse complement strand
TAGAAATAATATATAAAAAGAGGAGAAATTATTATGGGATTTTTAGATTTTTTGGGTGACACTATGACAGATAGTATTAATTCAGCAAATAAAAGGATAAACAGTGCTTTTAGAGAGGAATTAAGAAGAAAAAATGATAAAGAATTTGAAAGGATTTATCGAAATCGATATAACAATGAAAAATTGGTAATGGATAATGAAAAGATGGATATATTAGAGAAAGAAGCACAACGTAGAGGAATCTATTAATAGTAGGGAGGTAGAAGAACCATGACACAAGATAAAGATTCTTTATTAAAAAGATATAAAAGTACAGCTAAAAGATATGATGAAAAAGGTAGACGTGAATGGGCATATGCAAAGAATGATTTAGGGGGAGAACATTATGCAAAAGCTAGAGATGCGTTTGATAGGGCAAAACGAAATCAAGATAAGGCAGATCAATTAGAAAAAGAGATAAAAAGAAAAAAGAAAAGTTGAATCTTGTATGGTAGGGTTATAAATTTCAATTACATATTATTTCTATGAAACAAAGCCAGAGCCTTGAGTAGGTTCTGGCTCAATTTATGTCCAAAAGGAGGAATAACAATGCAGCTATTGGAAAAAAACTATGTACCGCTGGTTCGAATCCATGCGGTCAAGGAACAGAATCTGCCATATGGAAAAAGACAATTGAACACGACACAGGAAGTCGTAGAGTTTTCAGGTCAGCTTTTAAAAGATGCAGATCGGGAGTATGTGCTGGTTCTTTCGGTTGATACGAAGTGTGCACCCGTGGGAATTGAGGTGGTTTCAATCGGAACATTAAATCAGGCGTTAATAGAGCCGAGAGAAATTTTTAAACATGCAGTACTTTCTAATGCTCTGGGAGTTTTTATTATTCATAATCATCCTTCGGGTGATGTGACTCCCAGTACAGAGGATCGTCTGGTTACGGAGCGTTTAGAAAATGCTGGTAAAATACTGGGAATCAAAGTGTTGGATCATATTATTTTAGGGGAATACGGAACATTTTATAGTCTGGCAGAGGAAAAAAGAAGGGAGATGGAGTTATGTCAGCAAATGTAGAATCTATGTTTTGGGTAAGAAAAGTTCCATGGCATGGGCTTGGAAAGGGGGTAAAACAGGCACCGAATTCAGCGGAGGCTCTTTCATTGGCAGGATTGGATTGGAAGGTAGTACAGGAACCAATTATTACTGCAACAGGAGATCTGGTGGAAGGCTATAAGGCAAATGTCAGGGATACGGACCATAGGGTTTTAGGAGTGGTAACAGACCGTTATAAAATTGTGCAGAATACAGATGCATTTTCATTTACGGATGCACTTTTGGGAGAAGGAGTTCGGTATGAAACGGCAGGTTCATTACAGGAGGGGAAGAAAGTCTGGCTTTTGGCACGTCTGCCCCATGAATACATTATTGCAGGAGAGCATATCAGTCCATATCTTCTGTTTTTCAATTCCCATGATGGTTCTGGTGCAGTGAAAGTATGTATTACTCCAATCAGGGTGGTTTGCAACAATACGTTGAATCTGGCACTTGCTACCGCAAAGCGTTCCTGGTCTATGGTACATACCGGTGATATTAACGGAAAATTGGAAGAGGCAAAAAACACCTTATTTATGGCAGAAAAATATATGGACAGCCTTGGAAAAGAATTTGAAGTTTTAAGGAAGAAAAACCTGACAGATGCACAGGTGAAGGAGTATATAGAGATTCTTCTGCCGATAGAACCGGATGCCTCTTCGCAGCAAATTAAGAATGTAAAGAGTCTGAGGGAAGATCTGAACAGAAGGTATTATGATGCTCCTGATTTGAAAGGGACTGGAAAGAATGGTTACCGGTTTATCAATGCAGTCAGTGATTTTGCGACTCATGCGAAACCACTTAGAATGACGTCAAAATACAGAGAAAATCTGTTTGCAAAAACAATAGAAGGGAATCCAATGATTGATAAAGCTTATCAGATGGTAAGTGCTGCTTAAAGGAGAAAAGAATGGAGCGAAAAGAGTTGCAGGAATTATTTTGCGCGAAAATCGGGATGGAATATGCAAGATTTCATTGTGAGATGCTTGCAAAGACGGCAGAAGAAATATATCAGAATGCTTATAGAATAGATTGTATTATAAATCTGTATGAAGATCTTTTGGAACTGAGCCAGGAATTGGAGCAAGGAACGCTGGAGCAGTTAATTTTGTTTCCGGATATTTTGGAATACCTTTATCAGCTGTGGATGAATGAGGAGGATTCCTATGGAGAGGAATTACAGGAATGCATTCGAAAAGGAATTTTGCAGATAGAGAAAGAAGATCGTGAGGCGAAAATAGCATGAAAAAATTAGTATCTACGTTAAATCTGGATAAGAAAGAATGGTTACGTTATCGGAAACTTGGAATTGGAGGATCTGATGCCGGAGCAATCTGTGGATTAAATCCCTATCGGACGGCAATACAGGTCTATCAGGACAAGATATCAGATGAGATTGAAGAATTGGATAATGAAGCAATGCGTCAGGGACGGGACCTAGAGGAATATGTTGCCAGAAGGTTTATGGAAAAAGCAGGGAAGAAAGTACGCCGGGCAAATGCCATGTTCTGCAATGAATCCTATCCGTTTATGATTGCTGATGTAGACCGCATGGTCGTTGGTGAAAATGCAGGACTGGAATGTAAAACGGCCAGTCCTTATATGGCAGAAAAGTGGGAGAATGGGAAAATTCCTTTATTTTACCAGATTCAGTGTTATCATTATATGGCAGTTATGAATACGGATGCATGGTATATTGCGGTGATAATCTACGGCAGAGAATTCAAATATTACAAGTTAGAACGGGATGAGGAATTGATATCCAGTCTGATTCAGATTGAACAGAATTTCTGGAATGAAAATGTATTGAAACAAGTATTGCCGGAACCAGATGGGTCTAAAATTGCGGATTGTATAATCAATGAATATTTTAAAGATTCTGTAGCTGAATCCATACCATTGATGGGATTTGATAAGAAATTGGACCGACAGCAGGAATTAAAAGTGTTGATTGACCGGATGGAGACAGAGAAGAAACAAATTGAGCAGGAATTGAAGATCTATTTAGGAGAAGCGGAAATGGCAGAAAATGAGAAGTACAGGGTATCGTGGAAATCTGTCAGTACCAAGAGAGTAGATGAAAAACGTTTGAAGGAAGAGAAACCAGAAATATACGAGCAGTATCAGAAGGTCATTCCAAGCAGAAGATTATTAGTAAAAGCGGCATAGAATCTATGAAAAAGGAAAGGCATGGAGAGGCAGGGATGCCTCTCCTGCATGATAGGAGGAGAACTGTTATATGACAGAATTAAAGGAAGAACTTGCGAAAAAAGCAAGTAATACAAGAAAAGATGGAAAACTAACAAAATCAATGAGTATTGCGGATCTGATTAAAGCAATGGAACCGGAAATCAAAAAGGCATTGCCTGCAGTTATTACACCGGAGCGTTTTACTCGGATGGCTCTGTCTGCATTAAATACAACACCGAAACTGCAGGAGTGTACACAAATGAGTTTTCTAGCGGCCTTAATGAACGCAGCCCAACTTGGGCTGGAGCCAAATACTCCGCTTGGTCAGGCGTATTTGATTCCATACAATAATAAGGGTGTAATGGAATGTCAGTTCCAGATCGGATATAAGGGCATGATAGAACTTTGCTATCGGAATCCTGAAATGCAAATGATTTCTGCACAGACTGTATATGAGAATGATGAATTTGAATATGAACTGGGATTAAATCCGAAACTGGTACATCGTCCGGCATTGAAAGACAGAGGAAATGTAAGATTATTTTATGGACTTTTTAAATTGGTAAATGGTGGATTTGGTTTTGAAGTTATGAGTAAAGAAGATATGGATACATATGCAAAAGAATATTCCAAAGCGTTCGATTCTTCCTATAGTCCATGGAAAAACAATTATACAGGAATGGCACAGAAAACAGTGATAAAAAAAGCATTGAAATATGCGCCATTAAAAGCAGAGTTTCGGAAAGCATTATCATCAGATGAAACGATAAAAACAGAATTCTGCGAAGATATGAGTGAAGTACAAAGTGAAAATATCTTTGACACAGAATACCAGGAAGAAGCGGCATAGGAGGTAAGAAGGATGATGATGGAAAAAATATACGATAAAGTTTATATTACCTTAGATGATGAGGTTCAAAGAGACGATTATGAAATCAGCGATAGATTGACGGGGCTTTTAGAAAATGCGGATCTGGAAACCATGAGCAGGAAAGATTTGACGGATTTGGTTTGTAAAGCATCTGCAGTCGGCCAGAAACAGGGCTTCATTTCAGGAGTACGTTTTCTGGCGAAATTATTATGTGAAATAATGATTTAAAAAGGAGAATGACTATGAATTACAAGGAATATAAGAAAGAATTACAAGAACTTGTTCAGAAAGAAATTGGAGATCAGGCAAAGGTTGTGATTACAACACAGGTGAAAAGTAATGATGTTATAAAAGAAGGAATTACATTTGAAGAAGCCGGTACGCATGCAGTACCGGTTATTTATTTGGAAGAGATTTATAATACATATCAGGAATCGCAGGCAATAGAAGAAAGTGTAGAAACTGTATTGGATATCTTTAGAAATAGTTCGCCTTTTCAGAGAGAGGATTTTGCGCTCAGTTGGGATTTGATAAAACCTAAAATACAGATTAGGCTTCTTAAGAGAGAATGGAATAAGAAATATATCAATTCTTTAGTTTATCGAGAATGGCTGGATTTTGCTATTATTCTAGTAGTACGTGTATCGGAAAAGGAAGTGGGGAGTGCTGTAGCATCTGTTTCAAAAAGCATGTTAGCGGCATTACAAATAGATGAAAAGGAACTGTGGAACGCTGCATTTGAAAATCTGCAGAAAGAATACTTCTTTGTTCAGGATATAAGATCAATCTTTATCGGAGAAACAAGGCAAAGTCAGGAGGGTACAGGAGTATTCGTGGCTACGAATTGGAATTTTCAATATGGGGCAAGAGTAATTCTGCGGAAAGATATATTAAAAGATTTTGCAGAGAAAAATGGTTACAATCTTTTTATCCTGCCAAGCTCTCAAAATGAGATTTTAATTCTGGGAGATAATGGAGAAATGCAGGCAGAGGATTTGAAGGAAATGGTTGCTTCCATTAACGGGGATCCAAAGCTGATTTCTAAGGAAGAGGTATTGTCAAATTCTGTTTATTACTATGATTATGAGCAGGATGAAGTAAGAATTGCAGCTTAGGAGAGGAGAGAAGGCTTATGTGGGAAATCTGTGTGTTAATTAAATATGCAGGGAAAAAACTCTTTGAAATGTTTCTGATATTGTAAAGTTTGGAGATTTTAGTAAATGGGCAAAGAATGTTATAATCATTTTTATTTTGTTAATATCGGGTCTACTGATTTTTAAATTGTATCTGATGGAATGTGATCGCAAAATAGTTGTCGATATCGATCTGTAGGAGGTGAGGCTATGTGGAAGATTGGAATATGGATTGAGAGGGCCGGGGAGAAATTACTTGATTTGGTATTGAAATTTTAGGAGAGCATGAATGAATCAAAGAAAATATGGATATGCGCGAGTCAGTAGTAGAGAACAACACTTAGATCGACAGCTAGAGCAGCTAAAACAGTATGTACCTGAAGAAAATATATTGACAGACAAGGCAAGTGGAAAGGATATAGAGCGCCCTGCATATCAGGCACTGAAAGGAGCATTGGGATTAAGAAAGGGAGACGTTCTATATATCACTTCTTTGGATCGATTGAGCAGAAGCAAAGAAGATATTAAAAGGGAACTTCAATGGTTCAAGGAAAAAGGAGTAAGGTTGAAGATTTTGGATTTGCCAAGTTCTTTAATAACTGTACCTGATGGACAGGAATGGATTATAGAGATGATTAATAACATTCTGATTGAAGTTCTTGCATCTATGGCAGAACAGGAGCGACTTACAATCAGAAAGCGTCAGAGAGAAGGCATAGAAGTAGCTAAAGCAAAAGGAAAACATTTGGGGCGCCCAAGAATAGTAATGCCTGAAAACTTTGGCGAAGTATATGACATATGGAAAGCCGGAGAGATTACTGCAAAAGAAGCAATGTGGAGATTACAGCTGTCTAGCAGTAGCTTTTATCGCTTGGTGAAGCAATGGGAGAGCAGCATGATAAATCACAAGTAGTGTTCCCATACGGAACATATAAGAAAAACATTGTTGTATTTGACATGTTAAAAATATCAGTCCATCAAATGTTTCAAAAGGTTTCTGATTATAGAGACATAACTCAAAAATAAAAAAGTACCTTTTGAGAGTCTTATTCGTTGTGGAATAAGGCTCTTTCAAAAGGTAGAGGTTATGAAAAAGTATAGAGATATATTGCCTTTACTTTTAATTTACGTAAAGATATAATTAATTACAAAAGGATGTGGTGAGATATTAAAGGAGGTTTACCATGGCTATTAAACCAGAATATTTATCATTGATAAAGGTATTAGAAAGTAAGTTGTTTGCAATTCCAGATTATCAAAGAGCATACAGTTGGGAAAAACAACAAAGGAAGGAACTTTTTGATGATATAAATAAAATAATGTTATCCTCGGAGCAGAACCGCCATCACTTTATGGCGACTATAGTCTGTTTACAAACAAATGAGACAGAAGAAATAGGAACAGATGAATTAGCGAGATTAGATGTTGTTGATGGACAACAAAGGTTAACAACGTTAGTTATTCTTCTAAAAGCTATATCAATGTTTCTTGAAAGATTTGGTGGAGAAAAAGAATTAGCGGAGGCAAAAAAATTAAATGAATTACTGGTGAAAGATGGTGGAAGGTTAATAATTTTACAGACAAATCATATTAGTAAAATAATGTTTAGTGCTTATTTGACAGAAGGTACTATTCCGTCGCCGTTGGAATTGACTACACTAGCGGAATTTAATTTATATCATGCATATATTGAATGTCAAAAATACGTAGAAAGTTTTGGGACTAATGAGGCGGTTTTGGAGTTGTTAAAAGCTGTTAAAAATAAGTTAGACTTTATTTTCTATGTTTTAGAAGATGAGGGCGCGGTGTATACTGTTTTTGAGGTGTTAAATAGTAGAGGTCTTGCAGTTGCTTGGTTAGATAAATGCAAAAGTATGTTAATGGGAATAGTGTTTGAAAAATATTCGGAAAAAAGTGCACATGAGAAAATGATAGTACTCCATGATATTTGGAGTACAATTTATTCGGTTATAGGAAGGCGAGTTGTACGAGACGATGAAATCCTTACTGTTTCAGCTACTTTATGGTATGAAGGCGAGAATTTAGGAAAACCATTATCGGTTGAAAAATCAGTTGAATATTTTACAAAAATTGCGTTGGAAAATCCCGGTAAAACGATAGATATTTCTAGGTGGATTTTAAATGTTGCAAAAGCGTTAGTGAAATTATATTCTAATTTAAGACTTAGAGCTGTAACGGATATATCACATGCGAGAATGTTGGCAATAGCTATTGAACTGGCAAGTCATTATTCAGAGACAGAAAGAAAAGAAATGCTTAATAAGTGGGAGAAAGTTACGTTTATTATTTTTGGATTGCATAGAAAGGATTCGAGATTTAGAGTTGGTGATTATATAAGAGTGGCAAGGAGGATTTCTCAAAATAAGATAACTAAAGAAGAAGCGATAAAAGAAATAGGGGCAATCGCAGATAAATTTTCTGTAAAAGATGCTGTGAACAATATTGTTGGGGAAGATTGGTATGGTTCATATGATAATGACTTGAAGTATTTATTATACCGTTATGAAGAATATTTGGCTGAAGTGCATGGTGAAGAAATAAGTGAAGAAATATGGGAAAAAATATGGAGCAGTAGTCCGGCAGTAACAATTGAACATATACATCCTAAAACCTATACAAATATATGGAAAGGAAAAATAGGAGAGACGCAAGAGCAGATTGATAAAGTTGTAAATAGTTTGGGAAATCTTGTATTATTACCACCAGGTATCAATAGTAAGGCTGGGCAAAAATCTTTTGATGAGAAAAAAGAAATCTATAAAACTTACCATCTTTTGATGTTAAATGAAATAATTGAAAAAAATGACTGGACGAAAGAGGATATAGTTGAGAGAGAATTCAAATTGTTGGAGTTTATAGAAAAAACTTGGAGCTAATGATAATAAAAGAGGAAATTTAAGAAAGCATTGAAAGGCCCAAAGAGGTGGTGGAATAATAATTTGCATTCGTAGATTAGTAAGAAACAATGTGGAGGTAGGTGAGAAACAGAATGGATTTAAAAAGAGATATATATTGGGAATTGGTGCAATGGAAAGAAAAAGATAATGGTAAAGTGCTCGAGGTCAACGGTGCCAGGCAAGTTGGGAAAACATACATTCTGACAAAATTTGCAGAAGAGAATTATGAGAATATCTTATATATCAATATGATGCAGACTTCCGGACAAGAATTTGTGGAATGTTTGGAGAGAACAACAAAGTGGGAACCTGGTGAGCCGAGAGTAGAAAAGCCGATACATAAGGCTTTAAAACTTTTTGATCCTGATTTTACCGATGAAAGTAATACGATAGTACTGATTGATGAGATACAGGAATCAGCGAAGGTATTTTCCTTGATTCGGCAATTTGCAAGAGAATTTAAAGCTCATTTTATTGTAACTGGAAGTTATCTTGGAAAGACCGTTCAGAAAGAGTATTTCCTTCCAGCGGGTGATATTGACGTAATGATAATGAACACGATGTCTTACGAAGAATTTCTGCAGGCAGTGGGAATGAGAGATGTATATGAAAGTATCGATCTTTTCGGAGGGGGGGCGCATGAAGAATATGATGAGCTAAAAAAATGGTATGATATCTATTGTGAAATAGGTGGATATCCGGCAGTTGTAAAAGAATTTTTAGAAACAAAAGATATTCAGAAATGTAAACAAACATTGAAAAATATTGTAGATATCTTTATAAATGAGACAGAACGATACTTTGATGATATTCTTGAGATGAATCTTTTTGAACAGATATTCCCGGCGATTGCTCAAACTATGGTACGAGAGAAAAAAGGCTCCAGCGATCTGGTTGTAGATTTATCGAGGATAGTATTTAAAGATGATACAAATCGTTTTACAAAGACGAGTATTAATAAAGCGATTGCATGGTTGTATAAGTCAAATATCATTGGGTATTGTGACCGAGTAAACGAAGGAGATATTTTGGATGTGACGTATGACTGCCGATTTTATTTTAAAGATCTGGGTGTTGCAAGAATGTTTCTAAAAATGGCAGGTGCAGAAGAAAGTGATATCGATGGAATTATTAATGAAAATTTCGTATATCTCTATTTGGAACGTCAGATTCAAGAAATGAAAATTGCAGGAAAGTCACCTATGTTTGGAATGTATAAAGGTGGAGAAATTGATTTCATTGTGAAAAGTCACTTAGACGGTTGTGTGTACGGTATAGAAGTGAAATCTGGAAATAATATTGGGAAAACTGCTAATCTTCTGCTCCGGAATGGGAAAGTCCAATATCTGTATCTCTTGAAAGGAGATACCTATGGTGGAAAAGATGGAAAGAAGATAACGGTACCGATACCTTTAACAGGAAGAATCGAATTTGTGAGATCAAAATGAAAACAAGAGACTAGAAGAATCTGTTCTCTTATTTGTTATAATGATGTACGTATATAAGTATATGGGTTTAATGATAAGGAGTATCTGATCCGGATTCCCCGGAAACCCCGGATGTGAAGTGGAGAATTTACATGGATATTGGGTATTCTTTTTTCCGGGGGATTCGGGGAAAGTGGGAGAGGGGAAGAGAATGAAAGAGATTGCTGACAATAATTTGCCTATAGAAGAAGTTGTTAGAAATGGGTTGAAAGAACAGTTGAATAGGCAAGAAATTGATAAAAAAAATCATGTGCCACATTATAGAGTTTGGAATGATAGAGATATATGCATGAAGGGAGTATTGATTCAACCGTTAACTGAAACATGGGAAGATAGAAAATACTTAGAATCTTTAAAAGAAGCAAACTCGATTTTTGAAAAAGAAATGGTGAGTGATGTCACGGCAAGAGAACCAAAACAGGGACTTTTTAATAGTAAAGCTCAAGAATTTTATGAAAGTAAGTTTTGGGAAAAAGATAAAAGTATAGATGAGTTAAATTTTGCGAGAAAGTTTTATAAGGATATTATTATGAAGTCATTTGGAGATATTGATAATTACTATGATAAAATAGGCCAAATAATATTAAATAGGCCACAATATTTTATGTTTGATATGAAAATATGTTTAGAATGTGAACAAAGTCGGAAAGAAGCAAAAGAAGTTCACCTGCATTTTTCAAGAGGGGAAGTACGGGAAGTTGGAATAAAGGAAGAGTGTCAGTGGCTTAAAGATGATGAATGTTATAAAATAAAAAGTGATAAAGATTATGGGCCGGAAGATAAAAGTTTTGCTCGTTTTGCAGATAAAAGAATAAATGATGCATCTATAGTTTTCCCTTATTGTTTTAGAAATAAAGTAATTAATGATAGGGAAGTGGTTTTTGAAAGTGTTTTTCGTGAAATTCAAAGAGAAATGATATATAGCAATAAACTAAGAAGGTTGTTTAATATAGAAAAAATCAGTTTAGATTCAAACGTATATCAGTATCTGAATGTGTGTGAAAGAATTTTTCCAATGATTCCTCAGCAGTGTATAGGAGATGAGTTAGACCAATATACATGCATAATAGAACATATGACAGGAATAAATTTGTCGATTTGTTATTCTTATTATTATACAAAGATAATGAATCATGTCAAAGAAAAAGAGAGCCAAATAAAGATATCCCATTTATTAATGTGTATATTATATGAATTCCTAGAATTCCCAAATGTGTTTACAAGGGTTCAGATAGTCAGAGAATACATGGAGCCGATTTTGTTTTTGAATGAGAATATTCAGGAAATGTTAGTAATTGTGGGTGAGAAGATTGAAAAACTCAAAGGAGAATATATAAAGAAATGGGATGAACAATTTTCGCTTTTAAATATGGAAGAATCAAAGAAAATGTTTAATAATAAAGTTCAATCAGTAACGAGGGAATCGATTTTTGAGAATAATAAAGAAAGAGTATATAAGTTCCAATTTGCAGATTATAAGACCGCAGAAATCGATGAAAATTATTTTTCTTGTGTGTGCAGAAATTCGATAAAACGTTTAATTCAAAATTATATCAAAAATAATTAATACAATCAATCCTTTAAAAAAAAACCGGCAATAAATTTTGCTGGTTTTTTTCTTCTTTTCTTATTTGATATGATAAGTGCAGTAAAAGAAAGGAGAAAAAAATATGCAGAATAATAAAAATGGAAAGAAATTGATTTCGCTGATTGAGCCGTTGGGAGAAAAGAAGCTGATTCCGCTGATTGAGCCGTTGGGAGAAAAGAAGCTGATTCCGCTGATTGAGCCGTTGGGAGAAAAGAAGCTGATTCCGCTGATTGAGCCGTTGGAGAAACAGGAACCAATGCAGGAGATCTTTTCTAAAGAGCATGTTAAACAGGAAGAAATTCGATCATTAAGACATAGAAAGGTTTTCGAGGAAGAAAAGAAGAGAATGCTGGAAATGCCGAAAAAAGAAGTCAATGTTCAAATCGATGATGAAGAGGAAACTTACGGCAATTTTTCAATCCAGATTTTGAAGCGTGTAAAGATTATTGAAGAATTTCAGGATGAAATAAAAATCAGCACCAAATATAGGTGCAAAATAATTTTAAATAATGGAGAGTTGATGGAGGTGAGTGTCCCGGGAACGCAGATTCATAATTTAAACTGGATTATCGAAAAGTCAGGAGGTGCAGCACATTTTTCGACTAATAAAAGTGCACGGGATGAAATAGCGAAGCAGATTCATATGTGGATGGATTCTGGGGATGTTGAAAGTATTACAAAATATCAGCAGAACGGATGGAAAAAAATCGAGGGTTATTGGGAATATGTCATCGATTCAGGTGTAGTTGGTACACAGATAGAAAAAATAATTGGTGACGAAACACATCCGTTTCTTTACGATCCAACCCAGGTTGCAACTCAAAAAAATTTCAGAGAAGTTTTTGGCATGTTAGACATATGTAAGGATAGAACAATTACCACTGCACTTTTCCTTTTTACACATATGGGCATACTCACAAAGCTTTTTGAAATTGCTAAAGTTCCCGTCAAAGGAATGCTAGCGGTTATAGGACCAACGAATTCTCGAAAAACTTCATTAGCACTTTGCATGACTAAAACTTTTTGCAGGGACGATATTTTTACACCGGAAATTTCGTTTGAGTCGACACTTGGAGGGATTGAAGTTGAAACGAGTCGTCATGCTGATTCTGTGGTTGTGATTGATGATTTTCACCCTTCTATGACGAAAAAAAATCAGAACAAAATGAACGATCTTCTAGAATTTGTAGTGCGAAGATATGGAGATCGAACCGTAAAAAAGCGTATGACAGACTTTGCGCCAAATGGGAATGCGGGAAAATATGGAATAAAGGGCTTAGCGGTAATTACTGGAGAAGATATTGGAGGTGTACAATCCTCACTGACGCGGATCCTTTGTTTGGAAATCACTAGGAATACAGTGAACAATGAAGTCTTGTCGTTTTATCAGGATAATCCGTACATTTTGACATCGCATTTATATGGGTTTATTGCTTATGTCTCTCGTTATTTTAACGAAATTGTGAGTTACCTTGCAAAAAGAGTCAAAGAACTGAGAAAACAGAAAAAATGTGATGTTCCACGTTTTTCAGAATACTATGCCCAAATGATGGTGGTGGGAGAGATAATAGCGGAATATGCGGTTTACCAGAGTTTTTGGAATTCTAAAGATGTGGCGTATTGGTTATCCGATTGTGGCAATGCACTGAATTCAATAGTTATGACTAATTTGAAAAATGTAAGAGCAGGTGATTTCTCAACAATGATTGCAATTGCGTTAAATGATGCGTTAAAGACAAATGGTGTGGAGAAAATAGAAAAGGCGAATGGACAAATTGGCAATCTCCAAATATTGAAGGATTCCGAATTTTACTATATTCGAGCGGAATTTCTTTTGGAAATTACAAAAAAATACTGGTCCAGGTTTGGACAAGATTTGCCATTTGCGAGTAAGAAGCAAATGACGATGTTTCTGAAAAATGCAGGATTAATTTTAACCAAAAAGGAGGGAACAGAATTGCGTTACACTTTACCCTTACCAGGTGGAAAGCAACGTGTTTTGTATTTGAAAAAAAGGAGATTAAAAGAAATCCTTGAAGAAACGGAATTGTAGGAGGAAAATGTATGGATAAACAGAATATAAAATTGACAGAGAAACGGTTACTAAATATGACGGAATTTCAAGCCTACACCAGCGTGGGCAGAAACTCAGCGATGAAATTAGCACATGAATCAGGCACAGAGGTACGAATCGGTCGACGGGTTTTGGTAGACCGTGTAAAGTTTGACGAGTGGTGTGACCAATATTTGTAGCAATTCAGGAGGAGCTGGCTGTTTGAGTCAGCTCTTTGCGTATAAGGGAGAGGGGAAAAATGGGAAATAATAAGCTGCCGAAAGGAATAACTGTCCGGAAAGATGGGAAATTAATGGGACGAGTTCAATATGAAGGAGAACGATATACGTTATATGATACTGATTTGAACACATTGCAAAAGCGGATGGAGGATCTAAAATATGAACTGCGTCATGGTATTTTTGAAAAGGAACAAAACATTACTGTTGACTCTTGGTATCATACTTGGATGACAGAATATAAAAAGAATCAAGTAAAACCTACAACTTTTGATCTTTATGAACGTACATACGAAGGACATATTAAAGGTTACATTGGAAAAAGAAAGATGAAAGATATCCGACCGGAACATATTCAGAGAATTTTTAATGTGGAGGCAAAAAGGGTAAAGCGTCAGACATTGACACGTATTAAGGTAATTCTTAATGGAGTGTTCAAACAGGCATATAAAAATGGAATTATTCAAAAGAATCCGGTAGAACGAACAACATTTCCAAGAATAAGAGAAGAGACAGAAAGAAGAGTTATGACAAAGGATGAACAACAATTATTTTTGAAATATACGAAAAGAACGTATTATGGTAAGATTTTTGAAGTTGCATTAGCAACAGGAATGAGAAATGGAGAACTTCGGGCATTAGAATGGAGCGATATTGATTTTGAGAATCGTATGATTCATGTGACAGGGACCTTGATTTATACAAATGGGGAGTATAAAAAAGGATCTCCCAAATCCAGAACAAGTAAGAGAGATATTCCTATGTTGGATAATGTGTACCATATTCTAAAAGAGCATCGAAAGGAACAGTTGGAATTGAAGATGAAGTTGGGGGCAGACTGGAGACCGATAAAAGGGTTAGAGAATCTTGTTTTTACAACTGAATTTGGTATTGCGATTAATGGGACATCTATGCAGTATTATATGAAGCATATTCAGGAAATGATACGTAGAGATGGAAAGGAATTTGAACCGATTCATATTCATACACTTCGGCATACTTTTGCAACAAGGTGTATAGAAAATGGGATGCAGCCACAGGTTTTAAAGACGATTTTAGGACATAGCTCACTGTCTATGACAATGGACTTATATAGTCATGTATTGCCAGATACGAAAGTGGAGGAAATGAAAAAAATTGCAAATTGTTTTTAAAAGTATTTTGAGAGGTGTTGTTTATAATGAATTGTGCTTGTATTGTACTTAATTTACCCTTATACTATAAGAATGAAAGTAAAGGCAGGTGTAAAGGATGAAGTTGTTTAACCCATATACACCAGGAGCAGGCTTTCCGCCGAGTTATCTGGCAGGACGTGATGAGGTTATTAATGATGCTGAGCAGACGATTATGTATGTTCAGAAAGGCATTGTACAGCGTTCTAAGATATACTATGGTCTGCGTGGTGTTGGAAAAACTGTGTTATTGAACAGGATAGAAGAGTATGCAGATGATAACTGGGTTATGTATGAACATATAGAAGTTTCAGAAGATGACACATTTAAGGCAATTATGGCAACAGCGATTCAAAAGCTGATTACACAAATGAGTCTAAAAGCAGAAATAAAACAGTTAGCAACTAAAGCGGCTTCTGTTTTAAAAGCGTTTCAATTAAAATATACACAGGGTGATGTGGAGTATTCTTTTAATTTGGGAAATGTAAATCCTGCTTATGGAACTGCAGATACAGGACAATTTGAAAATGATCTGAAAGAAATTATGGTTCAGGTTGGAATGCTTGCAAAGAAGACAGACAATATGATTTGCTTTTTTATAGACGAAGTACAGTATCTGAAACAAGAAGAATTAACTGCTTTACTTACCGCACTTCATAGAATTAACCAGAAGCAACTTCCTATTTTGGTATTTGCAGCAGGTTTACCCAAAATTGCAAAACTGGCTGGTGATTCTAAGTCCTATGCGGAGCGCCTTTTTGAATATGTTGAGATCGGTTCATTGGAATATGAGGATGCAAAAAAGGCATTAGTAGAACCTGCAATGAACCAAGATGTGACATTTACACAGGAAGCTATAGATTATATTGTTAAGGTGACGGAAGGTTATCCATATTTTATACAAGAATATGGAAAGCAAGTTTGGAAAGTGATGCATGATAAAGAGATTAATCTAGATTGTGCAAAAAAAGCAGAGAGTGCATTTCTTGTAAATTTGGATGAAAGCTTCTTTAAAGTCAGATATGATCGCGCTACAAAAATGGAAAAGGATTTTATGTTTGCTATGGTGAAATGTGGAGATTTACCCTGTACGATTTCACAAGTGGCAATTGGCATGAAAAGAGATGCTAAATCAATAGCGCCTCTTAGAAGTCAATTAATTCATAAAGGGTTTATTTACTCTACTTCATATGGTGAAATTGATTTTACAGTTCCTCAGTTTGATGAATATTTGAAAAGGATCAATCCTAATTTGATAATAGAAGAGAATGATATGTTGTAAAGGGGTATATTTTATACTCCTTTTTTTTCAAATAAAACTGGTGTAGAAAGTGGTGTAGTAGTAGGAAATCTGAAATATGCAAGATATTGTAAAAACGAATATTCCTTATAAAAAGGGAGGATGCCGGGTAACTGTCTTACCAGTTCCCGGCATGTATTATGAAAAAGTTTATTCAAAAATAGTATTTTACTACTGGACGATAGTCTTATCTTTGAATCAAATGTTTTGTTCTTTCATTTGATATATTTAGTATAAGACAGAGCTGTGAAGAAACAATGTTAAAGAAATGAAAGAATTTTAAAAGATAAATGAACAAATTATGAACAGGGATATGTTGAAAGTCTTGCCGACATTTTACAAAGAATTTGTTGGAAAAATCCCCAAAATGCATTATACTGAATAAATAGTTATTACCTTACA
>NZ_JBNPLX010000044.1:0-17444 GCF_050313695.1 Bariatricus sp. SGI.161 | reverse complement strand
GCATTCCCATATATTAGAACTAAAGTGGTAAACAATTTCAGTAGCAACTGGTAAACTAATTCGCTAGCGGAGTGGTAAACTTTTTCGTTAGTGGGTGGTAAACTTTTTCATTGACGTTTACAATCGCACTGTTATGGCCAATATATTGAAAGATAAACTTAGAAGAATATAATAATAATTAGAAAATATAGATTAAAACAATTAATTACAACTAAATATTTATGCGGGATAGGGGGGCTTGTATGAACAACAAACCATTTATACATTTATTTAGAACACCTTTAGGATTTTATTTTTATGATGTAAATACTAATGAAATTGTTGAAGTGGATCATCAAATATATAGATATTTGGAAGTAGGAGAAAACGAATCTTCTGAACAAATACAATCAAGGATTAGTTCTTTAAAAATGCGTGGGTACTTGAAAGAAAAACATGTTGAACAGACAAAACATCCGGTGACGGAGTTGTTGCCTTTCTATGCAGAATCAAAAATAGGGCAATTGATTTTACAGGTGACACAGAATTGCAATCTTCGGTGTAATTACTGCGTATATTCAGGCGGTTACGATACTCGTATGCATAATAATAAGAGAATGTCTTTTGAAATGGCGAAAAAGTCAATTGATTTTTTGAAATTGCATTCAAGAAATCAGGAAAGAGTAATTATAGGTTTTTATGGAGGAGAACCTTTATTAGAATTCTCTTTAATAAAAAAATGCGTGGAATATGCAGAAAGTACTTTGAAAGGTAAAAAGATAGAATATTCAACTACAACAAATGCTACGTTATTAAATGATGAAGTTATTCGATATTTTATTTTAAAAAATTTTTTGATTACAGTGAGCTTAGATGGACCTAAAGATATTCAGGATTCAAGTAGAAGATTTGGGGATGGAAGTAGGGGAACATTTGAGTTGGTTATGAATAATCTAAAGAAAATCAAAGAAATTGATAACGATTATTTTGAAAGAAATGTTCGGATTAATACAGTGTTGGTACCGGAAAGAGGATATGCGAGTATTGATTCTTTTTTCTCTGGGAATGAAATATTTAAAAATTTGTCCATTTCATCGGCAACAGTTAGTGATTCGTACTCTAAAACAAAAACGCAAGTATCGGAACAATTTTTAGAGGAACAGCAATATGAACTATTTAAAACTTTTTTAGCAGAGCTTGGGTATTTGCCTAAAGAAAAGGAATCATTGCTGATGAGATCGTATATTGAGCATTTATGTGATACTCGTAGTGATTTAGAACGAGCTGTGAGAGAAGAAGTACCTAGTGAATGGCATAGAGGTGGACCATGTTTGCCAGGAATAATGCGATTATTTGTGACAGTAGATGGTACATTCCTTCCCTGTGAAAAGGTATGTGAAATATCGGATTATGCACAGATAGGAAATATTGAGGATGGATTTGATATAAAGAAAATGGATGCACTATTGAATATTGAAAGAATAACAGAAGATGAATGTAAGGAGTGTTGGGCGTATTCGGAGTGTAGTAGTTGTATTCGTTTTTGTAACGGGGAAAAAGAAGAGATGAGAAGAATGCTGTTGGGAAAATGTAAAGATATAAGAAATGGAATCGAAAGTATGTGTAAGGACTATACAGTGCTACAAAAATATGGCTTTAGTCAACCTCTTTCTCTCGACTAAGTGAAACCGTTGAGTTAGATTACAACAGAAAAGTTATTGTGCTTATTAGCAGATCTTTCGTAATGTGACGTATTTTAAATCGGATTGGTTTAACTATGAGTATCACTTGCTTATGTCATGTGCTAACTTATCCGATTGATGTTTGGTATAAAAATAAGAAAAGATATATCTTTGTATATCAAAGATAATATACGAAATGAGGTGCATAATGAAACATTTTTTGATATTTCCGTATGATCGGTACATAAGAAGAAGTTTAGAATTAGCAAGTGATAGATTAAATGATTCTATAGAGGATGTATTGTCATTAAGTGGATGGGGATGGACTGGTGACGAAGTATTTGTGAAGGATACAATAATATGTGTGAAAGATGATATATGTAAAGTGTCCGAAAAATGCGATAGTATTTGGATAACAGAATCTTATTATGCGATAGACTTTGAGAAATTTATTTTGCCGATATTACAATTTGCTCAAAAGAAACAGTGGAATGTATATTACGGACGAAAGACACTGTCAGAAGAAAAGCGAATAATAATGAACTATATTGAGGCTGAAAAACTATTTTTTATAGAACCTATAAAAGAAGTTAAAAGTGACGAAATAAGATTGTATGATCTTAACATTCCAATTATATGGGTTGTGGATTTGTTAGCAGATTGTCCTGCTAGAAATGTATCTTTTGAAATTGTTAATGCACTTGAACATAAGGGATGTTTTGTTGAATATGTATCTAAATATCAAGATATAGGGATATGCAACAGAATAGAATTATTGCCGAACATAAGTAAATGTTCTTTTGATGAGTCTATTATGATGTTGAATCACTATTTAAAAAGGATTGAAAATAAGCAGATTGATATGATTCTGGTTGATATACCAGGCAATTTGTTAGAGGCAAGTCGAAAGTTATATGGTGATTATGGAACATATGCATATATTATGTCAAAAGTAGCTCCACCAGATATTGTTATTTGTAATATACCTTATATGGATAGAGTAATGGAAAATGTAGAGGATGTGCAAAATGCAATATATTCAATAATAGGATGTCGAGTGGATTTTTTCAATTTTGTACCATACTATTTTGATTTGCTAGAATCAGAAAATACTAAAAAGTTCGAATATGTATCTGTTTCAAATGAATTTATAGAAAAGAAAGTAGGGGAATTAGAAGATTCAATAAGCTTAAATTCTCCAAAAATGGCAAGCAAGCTAGCTGAAAAGCTAATTCAGAAATTGGAATGCTATTTGTGATGAGGTGTAAGATGGGAGAAAAGTGTGAACTTAAATCAATATTTGAAAAAGTAGGAGTGGATATTGAATTTTTAGAGAAAAATCCGAAAGAAAACTTGTTAGGAGTAAAAATTGGACTTACGGCAAGAGATTTATTAGTTGTTTATTTTGAAATCACAAAAAAAATAGGATGTATGATTCCGGATGATATTATAACGGAGGGGAAATTCAATACTTATGCAGACATATTAGAAATTACTAATAGTGTGTATAAGAAAGAAAATATAAGTAGAAAGGAGGAAATAGTATGAGATTTGGAAAAAGAAAACTTATGTCAAATTCTCTAGTTGTTGCTCGTGGCTGTAATTGTTATACAATGTGTACTTGTACACACCGAGAGATTCTGAAATCTAGTTATAACATTAAGACCACCATTACACAGTATAGTTCAGCAGAAGGTATCTAAGTATTGTACAAGCTGAGAGCGCTAATTGATAGTGCTCTCAGCTTAAAACGGAATCTAAAGAAGGGAGGAAAGGCAATGAAATTAGGTAAAAGAAAAGCAGCGTTTCATTCGTTGATTGTGGCAAGAGGATGTGCATGTTATACAATGTGTTCGTGTAAAAATCGGGAAGTGTTACAATCTTTTTATAATATTCAGACTATGATTACAGAGTATACTTCTGGGGGGATTTAAACGGCAAGAATGAAACGTGAAGCATTAAGCAATTTATGAATGCAATTTGCAATACCTGATTTTATGTCTGGATGATATGAAAAAACAAATTAAGAAAATTCTATCGGGCATTAGCGGAATTATTGTAATCTTTCTTGTGTTTTTCCCATATATCGAACTTGATGGACAAAGACATACTATTCTATACTTGTTGAAATATGTGAATTCAGTAGATATTAGCAAGTATGTGGCTGACGCAAGTTCGGTGAGGATCGTTGTTTTAGCACAGATATATATGTTGCTTTTTGTGGCAGCGTTAGCCTTGTTAAAAAGTGTTTTAAGATATCTTCAAAAGAAAGAGAATGTCGTACTCCGTGGCTTATACTTGCTCCTTAGTTTTGCAATTATTTATATCAATTTTACAGCAGGGGGAATGAAAGAATTATCTAATGGTATAGGCGTGATTATTTTCCCGATATTTCCATTTATTTTTGGTGTTCTGGACGTTTTGGTTGATGCATATTTGAATCAGGTTAAGAATATGGAGGTGCCAGAAAAAAAGGAATCTCAGAAAAAAGAGCGGGTTATAGAAAAACCAACCTATACCAACAAGAAATTACAGATACGTTTTTTTAGAGTATATAAAGGAATATGGAGAAATACAGGAATATATCATATATTTTCAGGAATTGGTATCGGGGGGATTCTCGCAACCGTTACTATAAGAAATTCGATAAAAGAAAGAGTGTTTTCAGAAAATACTTTAAGAGCAATTACTGGAATACTTGGTGATGCGTTGCTTCCGTTTTTTTTAGTATTTGGGTTTGTTATGATTGTCCTCTTGGTACACTATTTCGAAAAAAATGTAGACATTTTAAATATGTTCTATATTCTTGGAATGAAGAAACAAGATCGTAATGTTTTTTTGGCAGGACTTTTTAGTGGTGCATTTTTATTTAGCTTATGTCTGGGTATTTTGTTTGGATGGCTATTTATTAATGTGACAGATGTTTTGTTGAGCAGGTTATGTGAATTGAACTTGAATCTGGAATTGACAGCAGGCTCCATATTAGTTGTGACAGCGATATGGATACTTTTTTTTATAGTTGTTCTTATGTTTTCCCATGATAAATGGGCTATGAAAAAATATAAGGATTTGTCGAAGGAGTGGATGCCGAAAAAGCATTTGAAAAAAGGAATGCTATTAAGTGTTATAGTTTCAATTCTTTTATGTTTAATATATAGCAATTTGACACGTTTTGAAAATAAGCAGATATTATTTGGAATTATATTATGTGTGTATGTGTTTATCCGATGTGTTGATGCATATTCAACAAAGTATAAAAATCGAAAGGAAAAGGCAAAAAAGGTATTGATAAAAAACAGATTGCGAAGTCGTTCTCGAACAGTGGCTGTTTTTTCTTCGCTTGTAATAATGTTGCTGATTTTTTCAATATCTTGTGGATTATTGCAGATTACAACTGTCAGAACTGCAGAAAATATAGATACACTTTATCCTTATGATGTGGTTTCGTATGGATATCCGGAAGATCGTGCAATCTATGAGCAGCTGGCAAACCAATATGATTTGCAGATTACGTCAGTACCTATGGTTCGTGTGTGCAGTATGGATACCATAGATGCTATTGAATCTCAGGGACAAACACCGATTCAAGGTCAGCAGATAGGTATTTCTGAAGAATCATATCACTTTTTGAAAAAGAGTATGGATGACGGGTATAAAAGACATACACTGAATCTTGATAAGAAAGGTGAAAAAGTTTATGTTGTTCATCAACAGGATCGAACGGTACGAGCACAGCCGCTGGACTATTGGCTTTGGTCAAGACTTCCATTGCTGCATATAGGCTTACCGGTACCAGCAATAGAATATGGAACTGCTGTCAGTGCCAAGGAAATGGATATTGGGTTTACTTATAGAAAAGTTGTGGGAGAAGAAATAGGAAGCTTAACAGGCATATTTGATTGTACAGGAAAACAAGAGAATATTGTAGTTTTTTCAAATGAGTATTTTGAACATGCAAAAGAGCTTTGGAAAACCACGAATCAATATAGTGGAGCACAACTTTCGAAGGAGCAATTGCCATATGCATCTGAGTTTACAAAAGAAGGTCCGTCCCAATTAGTTATGATACAGGGATTAAAGAACGAATATGTTAAGGATGTGAAGAAACAGCTGAATTTGATAGAAAAGCAGCATGCTTCTGATAGAGAATACAATCCTATTATTAAGAACATTTATTATAAATCAGATGGGGAATCAGATTTAGAACAATCTAGATTTATGAAATATAGTATGGGTGTATTCCAGATAATGGCATATTCATTTCTGATTCTAATGCTGATTATTGCGGAAATTATTAGTTCCGGAGATGAATTAGTAAAACGCAACGAACTACTTTGTTATCTTGGAATGGAAAAGAAAAAACGATTTCGGCTGATGAAAAAGGATCTTTTACACACAAAGCATTGGGGAAATATAGTGGCAGCGATTGTGTCATTAGGATTAGTAATTGCAACTTTTATTGCCCGAATGTTTGATATGAAATTAATAACAGACAATATGGTTATGCTGTTTATTTCAGGGATTCTTATATTACTTATTAATGAGATTATTATGCAAATTGCAATATCTGTTTGGATGAGAAAGATCGAAAGGAGGAATGAGGTATGGAAGAGATGATCAAAGTTAACTCTTTGAGTAAAAGTTTTAGACAGACGGATGAAGTTACAAAAACTGTTTTGGATGAGTTGTCATTTTCGGTATATGAAGAGGAAATACTTGGTATTATGGGAACGTCAGGGTGTGGAAAAACAACATTATTGAAAATATTGGGGCTGATAGAAGCACCTTCTGACGGCGACATTACTTTTCGTGGTCAGTCAGTAGTTTCCATGTCTGGAACGGAGAAAAGTGAACTTCGGAGAACAGCTATCGGTTTTATATTTCAGGACTATATGCTTTTGGATTCTCTTTCGGTGGAGGATAATATTACGCTGCCTTTATTAATTGATGATAAAAAGGATATCGATATATATGAAGTGGCGCATCGATGGGGAAAAATATTTGGCATATCGAATATTATGGAGCGTTATCCGACTAAACTATCCGGTGGTGAAAAACAACGAGTTGCAATATGCAGGGCGCTAATCAATAATCCTGATTTAATTTTAGCAGATGAGCCGACGGGAAACTTAGATGGAGAATACCGGGAAAAAGTGATTCAGGAAATTGTTAAGATTAATCGTGAATTTCATAAAACAGTCATCATTGTTACACACGATCCATATGTTGCATCTTTTTGTGACAGAGTACTGTTTTTAGAAGAAGGAAATGTCAAGGAGATGCCGAAAGAAAAAATGAATCCGTAGTAAAATAAAGGATGTCAAAAAAGATAATAAGCATTGTTTTATATTTTTAATAGGAATCATTTTGGGCAGACATTTGGTGATGAACATATACAAATTTAGCACCAGATGTTCTGCATTACCGTTTCATGTGAATTCTGATGGTAGAGAAGTAATCACTGCGGGACAATACTGATACCGCAGTGGTTCACATGAATGGACGCATTAAAAGAAATTAGAAGACCTAGTTTTTGATAGAATATGAGATCGCGGGGTCATATAAAACAATTTGAAGAACAAGAAATGAGGGTGCTTAAAAGATACAAGTGGCTAGAATGTGTTGAGGACTTATTTTGACTAATAGAGATATCACGAAATCTGAACAGCTATTTTATAAATTGATTAGAGGAGTGTCGGAGATAACGATGAATCGTTTTTTCAAAGAAGTACCAATGCTTATTATCGCAGAGGAAATCTAGTAATAAAAATAAACGAATATATATAGTAGCTGAAAACATAAAGTTATTAACCTTTGAAGAGATTAAGTCTAAGATGACGGACTTGATTTTTTTGTTTATGGAGGAACTATGCAAAAAAAAATGATAGCAATAATTGTTTTTTGTTACGGTGTACTGATGGGAACATCATTTATAAGACCACTGGTTATACGTCAAATTATGGATGGTGGATTACTTGAAAAGAACTTTTATATAATACTAGAATTTGCTGTTGTACTTTTGTGTATATCTGTGCTAGAAGAAGGGGTTCGAATTTTACAAGCAAAATTATTTGTAGATTTAAAAAATCGTGTTGTATTAGAGCTGTATTCAAAAGTATTTCATAAGTTGATGTATGCTAAAATGAGTTATTTTTCAAAAAATAATGCATCTGAAGTTATTAATAGATTTTCAACAGATATTGATAATGCCAGTCTTTTAATCGATAATAATGTGATGAGTGTAGTGAGCTATGTATTACAAATTATAAGTGGTGTAATAGGCTTGGTAGTTGTGAATTGGCATTTGGCAATTTTAGTATTGTGTATTGTACCAGTGAAATATATATTAATCTTTTTTTTCTCTAAAAAGAAAGAACATTTAATGGAAAAATGGATAGAGAAGATAGCAGAATTTTCTGCATGGTTTGATGACACGATCAATGGCGTTCGTGAAATAAAACTATGGGGAATGTATAAAGCAAAAAATCAGGAAATGCGAAAATTTCAAAAAGAAGTGTTGATATTGGGGAAGAAAACAACACTTTTGGAAACATATAATTATTCAGTAGATTCTCTTTTGCAATGGATGATGGTTTGTATACTATATGGAATTGGTGGTTATTTAGTTTGTAAAAAAAGACTTAGTATTGGTGGATTAACTGCATTTATTTCATATTCTAATTATGTGATAGGACCGATAGCATTAGTATTTAATCTTAGATTTATTTGGGCACAGATAAAACCATCCATTAATAGATTGGATAAGTTTTTTGCTGAAGAAACAGAAAGAGAATGGAATTCTCCATATGATATAAAGAAATTTCAGAAGGAAATAGTATTTAACAAGGTATCATTTTCTTATTCGAAACAGGTATTGTTAAAAGAAATAAATTTAACAATACATAAGGGTGAAAAGATAGCGATTGTTGGAGAAAATGGAAGTGGAAAATCTACAATTATTAATATGTTATTGCGTTTTTTGGAACCAAATGAAGGGGTAATCGCTATAGATGGAATAGATATTCAAAAATATAGCTTAAAGCAATATAGAGAGTTATATGCAGTGGTAAGTCAAGAAATTTATTTATTTAAAGAGAGTTTATATAATAATGTTGCAATGGGGCGGACAATTGATAAAGAAGTATTAAATACGATGTGTCAAAAATTAAATCTTCAGACATTCTTAAGTAAATTATCTTCTGGTATAGAAACAACATTGGAAAGAAATGGTGAAAATCTTTCAGGCGGAGAACGGCAAAAGGTGGCATTACTTAGAGCTATAATTAAAGATGCCCCAATTTTAATTTTAGATGAGGCAACAGCAAATATTGATAAAGGATATGATGAATTTTTGAATGATATTATACACTCAGAATTTCAAAATAAAACAATTATTTTAATTACGCATCGAATAGAAAGCTTGAAGAATATGGACAAAATTTATCAAATACATAACCACTCCATTATTGAAAAGGTATAAGAAGTAAGAATGTTGATTAAAGAAAAACTAATACGCTGATATAGATAATGTAGAAATATTTCATTATTTAAAACGTATTAAATATGAAAAAAAATAAGTATAAGAGATACATGACAGATAATAGAATGTTAAAAAAAATTGGTATATACTGGATTCTTTTAGAATTTTATATGTCGAAAAATATCATAATTTTGTAGAGTTTTCGAAAGCTCAGCAAAACCGAAAGAAAAACGGTTTTGTTGGGCTTTTTTTATTGGTTTTTGCAGAGATTCTCAATAAGCGCTTCAATATTATAAGGTGTCGATCTCCAACTTCCAATCTGGATTTCTAGTGAAAATTCAGATTGGAGGAAAAGAATATGGAGGGTAAACACCCAAAGAGGAGAAGAGATAAATATAATCCGTATACTATATGCGAAAAGGATGGACATTATTACATAGCATTTTCAGATGGACAGAAAATGCAGCATGAATTGGAAATCAGCAGAGAACTGTATGAATCCTTTGATGAGTTTGAATTGCGGGATATTTCCTATCTGCATAAATGGGATAAATATGAAGAACATTCGGAATTGTGGGAGGAGACGTTGAATGCAAGGGCATTTTTACCACAGGAAAGTGTAGAAGATATTATTTTCAACAAATTGCTGAAGGAAAAATTATATCATGCAATTGACAGACTTTCGGAAATACAGAAACGGAGGTTGATACTTTACTATTTTGATGGGTTGACTTATGAAGAAATAGCTAGAAAAGAGGGATGTACAAAGATGCCTGTCAAGCGTTCAATTGACGCTGCACTGGAGCATTTGAAGAAAGAATTTATGTAAAAAATAAAATTTGAAGATTCACAGGCTACTTTTGAGGATTTTCGTGGGAAACAGGTGAAGAGGATAACATCCTTTTGCCTGTTTCTTTTTTTGGAACGGGAAGAACCTTGACAAGAGAATATTCATTCACCATATACATTCCTGTTGTTAGCGTGATGAGCGTGAGCCGCGTTAGCAGGTACGCCATGAATCAAGTTGATATGGGCAGCGAGATCCCACCAAAGAAGAACATGTGTCTGCAGCTGTGTATCATAGAGGAGCGAAGAATACCGGGCTATGACTGTCGGATTGCTACCGACAGGGCGATAACAGACAACGGGCATAATGATACTCCTGTTTGGTCATAAAGTCGAGCGTTAGAAGCGTCGTAACAAGTGAGAGCAGCTTCGGGAGAACCTCGGAGGGGACAAGTTCCTGTGGAGCTGATAGCAGTCAGCCATATGGTGATTTCCCTTGTGTTTATGAACACAGAAAGCCGGGGTGTCGAGGACAAATTGGCTTGTTGAATAGGCAAAAATGGTAGCCGGACATTGGACTGAGTGATAGTCATGAAAGTGCGAAAAGGAAAGTCTGTGTTCGGCTGATACATAGCTGTTCGAGATGGAGCAGTTAATCAGAGAGGAACATTATATTATGAGGAAAAGAGAAATCCGGCGTGGGGATATTTACCACGCAGATCTGAGTCCTGTGTTCGGAAGTGAGCAGGGCGGTTATCGCCCGGTCTTGGTAATTCAGAATAACAGAGGTAATGTGAACAGCCCTACGGTAATTGTAGCGGCAATCACAAGCAGACCAAAAACGAAACTGCCAACGCATGTACCGATTCCCGCAGAGATGAAAGGATTGGAAAAAGATTCTGTTGTCCTGCTGGAACAGTTGCGGACATTGGATAAGAAGCGCCTGGATCAGTATGTGGGAAGACTGGATTATACAATAATGAAGAGAATTAACAAGGCGTTATATACCAGTGTGGAACTGCCAAAACGGGATAAGCCGATCTTATTGTGTCTGTGTCCGGTGTGTGCGAAGCCATTTTATGAGTCAAAGGAACATTTCATACAAAGAGTGGATAAAAACCAGAAGACAAAGGATACTTGTATGTTCTGTAATACACGTTCTGGATATGACTACTTAATAAGGAAGAAGTACAATTAAAATTTCAATCAAATATTTGGGAGGATGAATATGAAAGTAGACAATCAATATGCAGCATTTCTTTTAATTGAAATCTTATATGAAAAAGGAATTATCAACAAAGCTACTTACAATAATGTAGTGAAATATAAAAAAACGCACTGCGATGGAGCTGATTCGCACATTTCACAAGTAGCATAGGTGTCGGGTAGAATGTAGACATCAACAGGAGGTGCAAAAACATGAATAATAATTTAGCATTTGATACGGATATCCAAACACCATTTCATATATTTCAGGATAAAAACAGAAAAAGACATATGGTGTTTTACGGTCGAGTATCTACGGAACATGAGGCTCAATTGTCAGCACTTGAAAATCAGATCCAGTGGTATGATGATCAGGCAGAACGTCATCCTAATTGGGTGGTTGTGGACAAGTATATTGATGAAGGAATTACAGGAACACAAGCTAAGAAGAGACCAGCTTTTTTAAGAATGATTGAAGATGCTAAGGCAGGTAAATTTGATTTGATTGTTACTCGTGAAGTGTGCAGATTTGCAAGAAATACGGTAGATACTCTTGTGGCAACAAGAGAATTAAAAAATCTTGGAGTAGAAGTTTATTTTGTTGAGGATAATATCTGGACAATGGACGGAGATGGAGAATTGCGGTTGACAATTATGGCTACGCTTGCACAGGAAGAGAGCCGAAAGGTATCAGAGCGTGTAAAAGCCGGACAGCATATTAGCCGTAATAATGGAGTGATTTATGGCAATGGGAATATCTTAGGGTATGACCGTATTAATGATACATATGTGATCAACAAGGAGCAGGCAGAGACTGTGCGTATGATTTATGATATGTATCTGCATGATGGGGTTGGAGCAACGAAAATCGCTAATGAATTGAGTATAAGACGCAGAGTAGCTGCATCAGGAAAGGTTAAATGGACACCATCTAATGTTAGCAGGGTGTTGAGAAATCCAACATATATGGGATGTATGGCTTATGGAAAATCTTTCAATAACAATTATTTGGAACAAAAAAGAATTAATAACCATAACAGTGACACTTATAAATATGTGAAAGCTAATTTTGAACCAATTGTTACGGAAGAAGAATGGCGTGAATGTGAGAGGATTCGTAAAAGGAGGCGAAGAGAATTAAGTATTCCCATGGTTAGAAAAACACCATTTGGTGAAGAAAGTGTAACAAAGCCGGTAAGAGAATCTCATGATAAATGGAACAGAAAGCTACGTTGTTCTTGCGGTTACACATTTAGAAAAAATCGGTGGCATAAGAATAAGAACAAAGACTGGTCTTATGGTTATCAATGTTATAATCAATTAAATAATGGCTCTGCAAAGAAGCGGAGAGAGCAAGGGCTAGATACAACTGGGTACTGTGATATGCCGATGATCGCTGATTGGAAGTTAGAGATTATGTGTAAGATGCTTTTAGAGAAAGTGTGGAGTGAACGGACTGGAGCGATTCAAGAAGCAGAAAGAATATTAAAATTGTGCTATCAAATGGATAATGCTGTACAGTCTGAGGCTGTTGCAATCAAAAGGAAAATAGAAAAGATAAAACTAAAGCTGGATAATCTGATTGATATGCGGGCGGAAGGCGATATCTCTATTGAGGAATTTCGAAAACGAAAAGAAAGTTTAAATATGGAGCTGGCAAGTTATGAAGTTGAACTGCAAGAACAAAAGCGGATGAAACATGCAACTAAAGAAAAAGAGATGAACTGGGACGCCGTTCATAAATCATTGGAAGAAACTATTGACTTTTCAAAATCAACAGTAGATAATGAAGTTGTGGATAAGTTTATTGCGAAAATCATTCCACAAGGAAATAACCGTTTTTTGTGGTTTGTAAATCTTAGTTCTTTAAGAAGTGAAGAGATAGAAATGGTTGTTGAAGGAAGACGTAATCACTCAACAGTGTTTATCTATGATGAAGAAAAAGGCGAGGAATCAGAAGAAGATGATTCCTCAGTACATAGCAATATACTGTATATTTCAGATATTGCCTCCGAATTAGAAGCGAAAAAATACTCCCCCGAAGGGGCACAGCACAGGCAGCTATCGCTCAGAAGTAGTACACCGAGCATAGAGGTATAAGATGTTAATTAGTTAACAAAGAAACTCTCATTACATTTTATTGTGTAATGGGAGTTTTTTTATCGTTGAATATGGCGTTTTACAAAGGAGCATGTTAGAATGAAATCAGCAAATCGGTATTTGTAGGAAGAGGTGCTGATATGTTGACAATCTTTAATAGACAAGAATTGGTTATTACGATGGATATGAAACGTCAAGCGGATGTTTGCAAAATATTATCCCAAAATGAAATCAAATACACGGTAAAAACAACCAATCTTCTGAGTTACACCGCTATTGGAAGCTGTATAGGACGTACAGGTAGCTTTAGAATTCAGCGAGATTATTCTTATGAATACAAGATTTATGTCCACAAGAAAGATTATGAAAGAGCAAAATGGTTAATCTGTTAAACCGGAAGTCGTGGAGATAAAGAATGAAGAAATTTTTGAATGATATACGAAGTGCGGAAAATCCGATACCTCTTAATAAGCAAATTATAAACACTGTATGTATATTGTTTATTGGAATTGTTTTGGGAACTTTTTCAAAGTTTTTAGACACCATGCCAACAAACGAGTTGCCATTTATGACTTGGTAGTACCATTTCATTTTGGATAAGTAGCTTCCAGTTTTTAGATCTGGATCAATCGAATTTGCAAGATATAACTTTGAGAATTAAGATAGAGGTAATATGAAAATGGCAAAAGGATATACAGATAAAGAATTTGATAATGAGGTGAAGATTTATGGATAAGGAAAAAGTCTGTGCAACACTTAAATAAGAGAACTGCAGATGGATGGCTACCTATGGGGCATGTTGATGATTAGCATACTTCGTGGAGGAAAATATAATGGGTAAAAACGAAAGGTTTGAGAAAGTTTATTCTCAGGGAGCAATGAATGTTATGGAAATTTGGGTTGATAAGGAAACTGGTGTAAATTATGTATTTCACGCAAGTGGATATGCTGGTGGGATGACACCATTATTGGATAGAGAAGGAAAACCGGTTATTTCTTCGATAATCAATAGATAATTTTAAGCCGGGAGGTTCCTTATATGAAGAAAAAGAAGATAGTTATTGTTACAGTAATAGTCATAGGTGTATTGGTTTATCCTCTTTTATAGGAGCGGGATTTAGCAGGAGAACAGATGAGGTTTTAACTGAATATTCTGTATCAGAAGATGGCAAAAAGTTGACTTTCAATGCGGGGGTTATGTCTTCTATGGGATATATAAGAGGTTTTAAGAATGATGGTGGATATGAACTTGTGTTGCAAAAGAATGTCGATACAGGTGAATGGACGAAACCGAATTCCGCTCAAACAGAACCATCTGTAATCAAGACCTATGAGGTGACGAACTCAGAATTCGCTGAAGAATATTTTGAAAATGATAAGTTGGTTACTATGGTCAGGTATTATGGAATGAGTGATGGGAATTGGAAAGCAGACGATTATACATACCAATATAGATTGGAAATTACAGGTAGAATGAAATCAGTAAACGAAATTTATGGAGGTCTTGTATGAAGAAAATTGTATGTACAATGCTATGTGTTCTGCTTGTATTTAGTTTGAGTGCTTGTGGTGGAAATGTTAGTGAAGTAAATACGCATAATGTAGAATCTGAAATGTATTCTGAAGAGGATATTAGAGCTGCTATCGACACTATAAAAAAAGAGTTTAAGAGTGATTGGAAAGGATGTACTCTTACAGAGATTTATTATGCAGGGGATGACCGCTCAAAAGATCATCAAGATTGGGCAGATAGGAACAATGCAGATGAAGTCATTGTTTTATTATCTTCATTCAATGTTGATTCGTCTGGCGGAGATGGGTCTTTGAATCCTAATAGTACATACAGTGATTGGAATTGGGTTTTGGTAAGAACAAGTGGCGGACAATGGCAACATGTTGACCATGGATATTAAATCCAGTTTATGCAATTAGTGTTGTCATATGGAATCATAACTTGATTTTTTTGATTTTATTGCATACAATATAAGAAATTTAAGTTGATTTTGTTTGGTTTTAACTGATTGAGGTGATATTATGTGTGATGTAAAAAAATATAATAAAATATTTAAGGATATAACATCATTGCAGCCAGAGGATACATTACAGTTAGTGTTAGAAGCTGAAACGGAGGAGGAAAAGAATTTTTATGAATTGATTGGAGATTTTCTTCTTCAGATGAAGCAGAAGCAGGTAGTTGAAAGGAATTTGTTCTAGTGAAAAAATATGTAATCATTGCTGGAGTGAATGGAGCGGGCAAATCCACGTTATATCAAATTAATGATAATCTCAAAAAAATGCCACGAGTAAACGTAGATGAAATCGTAAGAGATATTGGTGACTGGAGAAATGTTCGAGATGTTTTTTCGGCAGGAAAAATAGCTGTTGAGAAAATCTCACAATATATGAATGATGGGATTACGTTTAATCAAGAAACCACACTTTGCGGAAAATCCATTATAAAAAATATCTTGAAGGCAAAAGAACTGGGATATTTTATAGAATTGCATTATGTTGGAGTTGAGTCTGTACAGATTGCAAAGGATAGAGTAAAACACAGAGTTGAAAATGGAGGTCATGGAATACCTGAAAAGGATATTGAAAAGCGTTATGTGGAGACTTTCCAACAACTCAACAGCATTTTGAAAGAGTGTAATCTGGTAGCATTTTATGATAATACGGAAAGTTTTAGACGATTTGCGATTTGCAAGAATGGTAAGCTGGTCAGAATTTCTCACAATGTCCCAGAATGGTTCTCTAAAGTTGAAATATAGAGTGTCCTTCCATCCATCTGAAACCACACAGGCAGCTATCGCTCAGAAGTAGTACACCAAGCATAGATAGGAAATTAATTAATTTATAGAGGAACTCCCATTACGCTTTATTGTGTAACGGGGGTTCCTCGTTTTGTTATGGAGTATGAACATTTCAGGAGTTTTCTTTAAAGAGGATATGTTAATGAAGCTGAAAGTGGTATTTTGAAAAGTAGCGTGTTAGAATGAAGTTAACAAATCAAGTTTAGTGTGAAGGTTAATTTTGAACTGGGAGTGAAGATTATGGAAGTAATTAATTATTTTTCAAGCGACCGTCAGGAGTACTGGCTCGCTGAGATTGGAAAGAGCGATTGGAGTGCCGGTCAATTTTTGTATAAGTTGCTAAAGAATGGAGAACTACAAGACTATGTAGGCGAAAATGTAAAAGTGTTGCTCCTTGTAGATGGTGATGAATTGGTATCTTTTTGTACTTACGCTGAGAAAGATGATATTCAGCCAACTGATTTGACACCTTGGATTGGATGGGTTTATACATTTCCGCAGAGAAGAGGATCCCATTATGTGGGACAACTATTCGCGGAGATTGAAAAGATTGCAAAGTCTGAGAATGTTAGTGAAGTTTTTATTTCAACGAATCATGAAGGATTGTATGAAAAATATGGATGTGAATTCTATCAAATGATGAATGATATTAATGGAGAACCATCTCGCGTATATAGAAAAACGTTTTGATGAAATCTGTAATGATATGCCAATGAAAATGAAGATATTTTACAAGACTTTCTGATATTCAAGCTGTACTATAATTGTAGAAAGGAGCAAATTCACATGAAGAAAAAGCAGCTTTTTTGAGCGGAAAAAATGTGTGGGAGACCAGGGAGATAGAAAGGCTGGGAATCGGGTCTGCATTTTGCTCAGATGGTCCGCATGGATTGCGCAAACAGTCAGGTGAAGGGGGGCACTTGGGGCTAAACGAATCTCTTCCGGCAACATATTTTCCGACTGCGGCATCAGTGGCGAATAGATTAGAATGGCAAGGGGATATGAGCGAGGTTGAGAATTGTAATTTTAAAACGGGAATTTCTATCGCTGTTGCACTGCCTAAAGATATGCACCTTTGAAATGTGATGAGCTGGTTAATCAATCCTATTGTGGAACGTGTAGCCAATGTGTAAAAAATTGTCCGGCACAAGCATTAAAGGACGGTTTATGGACGGCTGGTATGCCAAGAGAAAAAATTGTGAATATAGAAAAGTGTTACAAAAAACAAGTAGAGATCATGTCAAAAAGTACAGGCATTGAAACAGATTTATGTGGAATGTAAACGTCAATGAAAAAGTTTACCACCCGCTAACGAAAAAGTTTACCACTCCGCTAGCGAATTAGTTTACCAGTTGCTACTGAAATTGTTTACCACTTTAGTTCTAATATATGGGAATG
>NZ_JBNPLX010000043.1:0-17981 GCF_050313695.1 Bariatricus sp. SGI.161 | reverse complement strand
TTAATATAAGTTTTCCTGGTACTTTCCATCTAATACGTCTTTCAGGTACTGTCCGTACTGGTTCTTTTTCAGTACTTCATAGACTTTCATGACTTCTTCTTTGCTGATCCAGCCATTCAGATATGCGATCTCTTCCAGGCATGCGATCTTACGATGCTGATGTGTCTCTACTGTCTTAACAAAATTTGTTGCATCTACCAGACTTTCATGTGTTCCGGTATCCAGCCAGGTGAATCCTTGTCCCAGAAGCTCTACATTCAGCTGATTGTCTTCCAGATAGATACGGTTCAGGTCCGTGACCTCTAACTCGCCTCTTTTTCCAGGCTTCAGGTTCTTCGCATATTCTACAACTTTGTTATCATAGAAGTATAATCCCGTTACGCAGTAATTGCTCTTTGGATGCTCTGGTTTCTCTTCAATAGAGATTGCCTTTCCATTGTGGTCGAATTCTACGATACCAAAACGTTCCGGATCATCTACATAATAACCGAATACTGTCGCACCTTTTCCAGACTCTGCATTTTCCACGGCCGCTTTCAGACGCTTCTTCAAGCCATGACCTGCGAATATATTATCTCCCAGAACCATTGCAACGGTATCGTCACCAATGAAGTCTGCACCAATAATGAATGCCTGTGCCAGTCCATCCGGGCTTGGCTGAACTGCATAAGAAAGATTCACACCATACTGGTGTCCATCCCCCAACAGTTCCTGAAATCTCGGTGTATCCTGTGGTGTAGAGATAATCAAGATATCACGAATACCTGCATTCATCAATACAGACATCGGATAATAGATCATCGGTTTATCATAAATCGGTAATAATTGCTTTGATGTTACCATGGTCAGAGGATACAGGCGTGTACCAGAACCTCCTGCTAATATAATTCCCTTCATAATAGGAACCTCCTTTGTGATGTATGTAATTATTATGTTCCCAATTCAGTCGATTTCATCCTGTCTAAACACATTATAAAAGGTGACCTTAGGTCACCTTCAAGTACTTTTTTAATTTTTAATAAACAAAATTATTCACAAATTTTTTCTCAAAAAAATCTTCTGTATAGACAAATGCATCTTTAAAAATATAATCTTTCAACCTCTGCATAAAAGGTGGTGTATAATTCTGATTTAACAATGCCTTGTTCTTTACCTGATTATAAATATTTGCATTTTTATCTGCACTACAAACCAATATGTAATAAACATGTAACTTAGCAAACTTAACAGGATTTACCACGTCAAAAATAGCATTTTCATATCCTTCTTCTGTCATTGTATAAAACATGTCTAATATCATATACCAATTTTCATATGCCTTTTTAATGATATTATCCTTTGTTGTTTTTTTATCACTTCTTATAGGACAATCTTTAAATTCAATCAAATACCATTCATTATTTTTGTTAATCATAAATGCATCTACAGTAGTAATAGGATTCTCCTTCAAGGAAGATGCCTTAACTTTTCTATACCCATCTTTTGCTAATACATCCATAGATACCACTTCTAAATCTCCACCACTATTACATAGATATCGTGATTCATCATTTGTATTATTCAGGGACACTTCATGTAAAGAAGATAAAAATGATAATTCTATTCCATTTCTCGTTAAATATCTCACTACTGTGTCTTTAAATACATCAAAATTACTCATCCTCATCCATTCCTATTTCATACCTAAGTTTATCTAATAACATACTGGGAGTTACCAGTTGGTTATAGATTCTTTCCAAATTATTTGTAACATTATCAAAAACTACTAATTCATCCTCCATTCTCGACAAATAAAAATTACTCTTGTCATTTAACTTATATTTTTTTACACTTAATTCTATAGCCTCCAAAAAATCACGGCTATGTGTTGTAACTACAATACTCAGATCAAACATTTTCTGCAAAAGAACAATTAATTCTGCATAAACCAATTGCCATTCAGGATGAAGATGAATCTCTGGCTCATCCAAAATAAGTACATCTTTTTCTTTAAGAATTCCCTTTTCCAACAGCATCTTTACTAATACAAAAGACTTTAACCCTGCTGAAAGATTCTCAAAATGAACTGGCTCTTGATATTCTTCTGAGCTTAATTCCCATTGTCCATTTCGCACGGATATCTTTCCTTTTGTTATCTGATCCAAAATATTATATATCTCTTTTAGACTATCTTTCGCCTTAACTGCATCAAATATACCTTCCATTAGATCATCGTCACTTAATCGTTCAATCAATTGATTACGAATTGTATTATTAGACAAGAAATAAAATCCTGTTAAATTATCCAAAACAAAAGGATCGTCAATAAAAAAAGCTTCATGCAAAATATTATACTCTGTCTCCCATTTGACACATTCATTATTTTCAAACTGAATTGATAATTCTTTATTTTTAATTACCAATGTTACCTTTGCTTTTTTTTCAGCTCCTTTTAAACATTGGATTTGAGAATCAAATACCTGTGTGAAAAATCTCTGTATTAATTCTAATGCAATCTCATAATCGTCATTTTTCTTTAACGAAACAATTTTATCATATGTATTTTCAAGAATCTCTTCAACTCTTTCTTCTGATAATTCTACATTATATTTTTTTAGAATATCTATTAATATCTTATGATATTTTAATTTATCAACTGTACCCTGTCTCACAAGAATATTGCTAAACTCTTTACTTATTCTGTCAGATATCGTTCTTGGTGAACGTAATTCATGCATAAATGCATTGCGCATACCCCTATTGCATACATCATATATATTCTCAATTCTTCGCTTTTCTATCTTTCCTTCTATATCATATAGAGAATTAAAAGAAGAATATAATACTTTTCCAATTGTACTTTTTGCCGAATTGTTTTCTCCTGCTATTACTGTAATCCCATCAATCATTATATCTGCATGCTTTATTTTCGCAAAATTATCAATAATTAATTTCATTTTAAAATACCTTCTGCCCATTTCATTTATTCATCTTGAGTTCAGTATAACAATAACTATTAAAAATCACAAGGAAAGATTCAAATTCTTGCCATCGTTTTGTCGACATTATCTGACAATAATCCCTATTATTTTAAATATGCTTTCGGGAAATGAATATCCCTGCTTCTTTCGTAATCCGAAATCCCACATCCGTCTTTCTCTTCACATACGCACGAAATTCCTTATACCGTTCCGCAATATACTGGCCCTGATTCCCATGGCAGGAAAGTACATAAGAGATTAATGGCTCCGGTTCCGGAACCAACAGATAATCTTCATATTCTCTCCATTCATTTTCCGAAAAGTAATCTTTTAGAATCTCAGCACCATTCTCTTTTCCAAACCGCTCATACAATTTATCTGCTGACAGTACGATTCTGTCATCGAATCCCTGAACCAAACGACTAACTTCTATCATATGGTTCCTTCCATAGGTACTACACAAGAAGCATCCTCCCGGCTTAAGTACCCTCCGTACCTCCTGACACACCTGCGAAACATCATCACAATAGAACAGAACATGGTTCGCCACCACCAAATCGAAACTCTCGTCCTCGCAAGGGATCTGATGACAATCGAACACCTGAAATGTAAATCGCGAATCTTCCGTACCAATAGCACGTCTTGCATCTCGAAGCATTCCTTCTGATATATCCGATAACGTTATTCCTACTTCTTCCGGTAACTTTTTCAAATTACTGCTCCATAATGTACCATCACCACAGCCAATCTCCAACACCTGCATATCCGCCCGCATCTCCATCTGCTCATAGATCCACGGAAACCATCCTTGTGGATTCTGCGAATACAGACTATGAAGATTTATCCTGGCAGATATATTCGATGCATTCTGATATTGGTTCTTCATGCTCTTCTCCATCCCAGTCAAATGAATCAGATTCAACATCTGATTCCAGTCTATGGTATGCTCCGCCTGAATCGCCTCAGAAGTATCCTTAATAGCCTTCTCCACCAGCTGCATCTGCTCGATACGATCTTGCACCAGTTTCAGCTGAATATTCAATGCATTCAACATAAAATGATAATCTGCATCATCAATGGTCATCTCCCTAATATCATCTAATGAGAATCCCAGATACTTCAACAAAAGAATCTGCTGCAATCTTGCAAAATCCTCATCTGTATAAAAACGAGCCCCCGCTTCGCTCACGAAGGAGGGCTTTAATATATCTTGTTTGTCATAATAGCGAATTGTCCGCAAAGTCACATGCGCCATACGGGCAAATTCACCGGAAGAATAATAACCTGTTTTTTTCATCATGTACTCCTTCCAGTGTATCCTCTCACCTGTCAAATTCTATGAAAATGTTGTCATATAGCCTGGATATTCAGCATGTCCAGTAGACAAAGTATCTCCATCCACTGTAACCTGAATCTGCTCACAATCATATACATCCAGGAATGTATTACAGATACTTCCCATTACAAAGTATTCACCAGTAGATCCCATGCTGGAAATATAAGAAGCGAATGCGTCATTGAAATCAAGTAATATTGTTGATTTTCCGTCTACAGTCGTTGTCTCAAATGACAGAATCTCAACATCCGCTGCAATTGCTCCTTTTTCAATCAATGCATTCAATACTTCTTCTGGAGACAATGAGTTAATCTGTACTTCCTCAGAGGTAAATGCTGTGGCATCATCATTACTGTAGTATATCGTAATACTAACAGGTTGTGGTAATGATTCCTGTGTTTCATTATTGGAAATGTCCTCATCAATTTCCTTTTTTGTCTCTATCGATTCCTCATTCTTTTTCGTATCTTCTTCCACATTCTGCTCTTTCTCTATGGATGTTTCCAACGCCTGACTTTCATCTGAAGTTTTATTGCAAGCTGTAAGGCACAACATTACTACCAGAAATAAACAGGATAACATTATTTTTTTCATGATTTTTCTCCTTTTTCTATTAAAATAATATCATTTTATCGTGTAATTCTCTCCCAGATTAGGATTATAGGATGGATCTCCTTTTTCAAGAAATCCTTTCCAACGTATTTTCATAAAATCAATATCATTCTGTGAAAAAAAATGTTCTTTACTTCTATTCTTAAAATAATATAATTCAGCATAAGGATTGAATACAATTAAAAAACCCTGCCTTCTAACTTTCAAGCAAAAATCAATAGCAGCGTAGGTCTCCCCAAGGCTTGCATCCATCCCACCAACCTCTTCAAAAACCTCTTTTTTTATCATCATACATTCTTCAGATACTGCACTTAAATTTTGCTGTAGAGATTCCCTATGCATATATCCAACATAATAATTAGGGAATCCCCTAAAAACTCTTTCTATGCTACCATCTCCCTTTACGACAACTCCCGCATAACGAATTTTGTTGTTAGTATAGTATAATTTCGCTCCCACTACTCCAACATGTTTTCTTTGACAGTTACATATTAATTCTTCTATACATGTTTTATTTTTCATCTTTGTCATTTGAGATAGCAATAAAATATATTCACCATTTGAAAATTCAACTGCTTGATTAATTATTTCCGACCAACTCTCATCCTTCTTGTAGAAATATAGTTTCAAATTACTGTCAGAAACATTTTCTAAGCGTTTAGAAAAATTCTCCTTTTGATTATCCGATACCATAAGTATAATCTCATATGAATGATAAATAGAACTCTTAAGGGAACGTATACAATTCTTTAATGCTTTCATGTTATTTTCATAAACAATAATTATTGAAATTAGTGATGTTCCCATTAGTTCATATTTCACATGATAAAATCCCAAATCTGAAGAATTCTCAACAGATCCTTTTTCACCGGAACGATTTAAGTGTTCTTGAATCGCCCTTTTTCCAGCCTCATAAGCATATATCTTACTTGCTGGGTTGTCAGCTGTTGAAGCATCGTGTATTCTCCAATGATACAACACTTGAGGAATATGCGATATTCTTTCAGTTTTCTCAACACAACGTAATATTAAATCATAATCTTGTGCGCCATTGTATTGTTCATGAAACCCACCGATATCATCAATCAAACCTTTTTTTACAACAAAAAAGTGGCAGATATAATTATTAGACCTTAACAAATCCAAATTAAAATCCGGTTTAAAATGAGGCTGAAAATGTTCTTGCGAATCTGTTGTTATCTTATCTTCATCAGAATAAATAATCTCCGGAACATTTTCTTGATTCAATTCTTTAACTACTTGATATAATGCATCAGGAGCAAGCATATCATCATGATCCAGCAAACCAATATAGTCTCCATTTGCCATTTGAAGTATAGCATTTGTATTTTGGGCAATGCCTAAATTATTCTGTAGTTTTAAAATTTTAATTCTATCATCTTTTATTGCAAAACTCTCCAATATTTCTTCTACAATCCTATTATCTGGATTTGCGTTTGCTACACACAACTCCCAATTACCATATGTTTGTGAACAAACAGACATTAACATTTCTTTCAAGAAGAGAGTCGGTGTATTGTATACTGGTACTAAAATACTTATTAATGGTTCGAAAAGGAAACGCTCTTTTTTCTGATTATCTAACATTTCAACATCTATTTTATGGAACTCAAACCACTCCTTATATTCTTTGTCAATAGTTTGATATTTTCTTCTAATATATCGCCATCCCTGTACTGTTCCATATTGTTTAATGCATAAAACTAATTTTTTTATTTTTTTTAACATTTTTCTCATAAACACATTAATCCGCCCCATAATTACTTATCCTGTAAATAATAATTTAATAAAAGCCCTTTTCTAACACATTACTTTTCTTTATAGTACTTTTTTAGTTTGATTTTTTCCCCAAAAAAATAATCTGTCTCATCTAACAAGTCTGCATTAAAACCTGCATTTGGAAAAAACGTTAATTCACCAAAATATATTTTATGATTTATGTAATATAAGTCCACACGAATACAAGGAAAATCTCCAGCCAGCTTTTCTGCAATTTCTATCATTTCATCAAACTTTTCAGGTTTTGGCATAGAAAAATCATCCGTCTCCCTCAATCCCTCATAATTATATTTTTTAAAATTCCACTGCTTATCAAAGTAATGAAATTTTACACCTCTTTGACGCTCTGAACATACTAATACATTATCAACTTTTCCTCCAAAACACAAAAATTTATAATCAGTACAATCATGCAATGAAATATCTTCCATATATTCTTCTATTAATATTTTAGGTTTTATTTTTTTATAAGGCCACTCTCTCCAATAATAATAATAATTTTGTTTTAAATGTTCATTAATTTTATTTTTCGCATTTTGAATATCAAAAGTATCTTTATTCGCGCATATCACATAACTTCCACTATCATGATTACATTTCATTACAAATTTTTGTGGCAAACAATTAAAGTCTATATCCTCAAATTTATCATATATACCAATAATCGGAAACAAATACTCTTCTCCCAAAGTTTTTTTTATGTACTCTCTAACTTCTATCTTATCGACCAATTTAGTCATAATTGGATCTTTATAATATATTTTCAACCACTGTAATTTCTCACTGAAAGTCTTAGGATTTTTCAAATTCAATTTTCTATGCATATGGTGTTCATAATATATTGGAAGAATTATTCTTGTAGGAACATACTTTTCTATTTTTAATTTCCTAATTATTTTCAATTTCTTATCCGCCGAAAACATATTCTTTTCTCCTCACATTTATAATGAAATATCTTTATTCATGTATTACTTTCAAGAACATTCTTCTGACTATTTTCGTCAGCAAATCTTGTTTTTCAAATAATTTATTATACTTCTTCAACTCCCGATTCATTTCATCGAACTTTTTATCTGCCCAATCACATCTTTGATTCAAATAAGTAATCATATTATCCCGAACTAGTTTATCATAATAATATCTATCAATTATACTTTCAAAAAATTCCTGACTATCTATCTGTGTTGGTCTATCCATTTCAAACGATACTATAATCTCTTGATTTTCATAAAAATTTCCTTTTAAATAAATAACCAAATCATCATAATCAAAAACAATCGTTTCATATATTGTTATTCCCGGAAAAAAAGACACTAAAACATCCGATATATTAATTTGAAAATCCGTTAACACTTTTCCAAAATGTTTACCAAGATTTATAGCTATATTGTCACATTCCTTTTGAGTAAAAAAATGTATTTTACATCTTTTATCTTCATTAAATTCCATTTCTTTATCAAGATACTTGTCCAAAAATACATCCTTGTACTCTCCAAAAAAGATTCTACAAATCGAAGTCTCTTTTTCTTGTTTATGAGTATGCCAAAAAAACCATGGGTTATCGAACACATTTAAATTAATCCAAAAGACCCCTAATCCTGTTTCCCATAAAGTATATGGAAATGTAAGTTGATCACGTTTTGCAAACCTAAGAAACATCTCAAACCATAATTGCATTGTCTGTTTTACTTTTATATCACCATGCCTACGGACTAAGACTGTGCATTCAGCTAACCCATAATGATGGGGAAACTTCTCATTCTCGATAAATTCTAAATACTCCTTAACAGAACAAACATCTTCCTTTCGATGAATAATACATGCCGCTGCTTCTTCATACACACAGTCTCTCAATCGATGTCTGAAACATGCCATACTATATTTATCCAAGGCGCAATATTCATTTAAAAACTGCTTTATATTTCCCCTAACTTGAATTGCTCCATCTACCCATATACTTATATCATAATTATTTTCAATTAAAGGATGTCCTAATATCTTTATTTTCCTCGATAATATCATATTACCCAAATCATTATCATCCTTGATAAATACTATTTTCCAAGATTGAGATTTTAAATTAATATTATTAGTAAAACAAATATAGTCTATTCCTTCTTCCTTTTCCACTTCATGTAAATCATCATAATTTCCTGTTATACAAGTATAAATGCAAACTTTTTCTTTCATCTATTCCCATTCCCTCTCACTAATTTAACACCAGAATCGCAGCAAAATAACTATACAGGAAACACTTAACATAACAATGCTTAACAGAGCATAATTATCAACTATGCCTATCATTATCTTTCTTAACTTTTCATTCTTCTGTAAACGCAAATTTGCAAATATTAAAAAAGAAACCGGCATCATTGGAATAAAATAACGCCCCTGTACCCCTGTTATAGACTGTGCACCTACACCATATCCATCTATGCTAATTGTCCAGTAAATATACATAGCCAAATAACACCCAAAAACTGATGCCATCACGCTTATAAGCACGACCATTCTATCAATTATTTTTACCTTTACTTTATCAATACTAATTTCAAAAATTCCCAATATTGGCATGCAAATTAAATACAAGCCCAAAAATGCACAAAACAAATTTGTATCTAATAAACCAAATACTCCTATTGTTGATGATACTAAATAAAGTCGGGTTTCCTTTAAGGTATTAAAAAAGATCTTACAATACTGTACCGGATGATGAATAACATAATCTATTTGCTTCGAAACAAGAATATCCGTATTTTTTGGATCTACCGCTTCTAAAGAAGGTGTAATAAAACGGAAAACCAAATATATACCTATAACTATTGCAAACAATATCAATAATTTCTTTACATATTCTTTTATATTACTTAATTCTCTTTTAGGCAAAAACAGCATCAATAAAAATAATGGTAAATATACTATTTTAATTGCAATAAATAAATATGCAATTATCCCAAGAATAACTATATATGGCATTGTTAATTTTTTTTGTGTTTCTCCATATGATAAACTAAATATTATTGCAGTTGCCAAAAAAGCCAAAGCAATTAATAATGTATCATAAGAAGCCGTTGAAGCCAAAAACAAAGCCATGGGCATTAATCCTACCATCGCAATAGTTCTTTTTAAAATAGGCGAAATATGAATACTTATTGCAATTATTATAATATAAAAAAGCAGATTAAACATTCTAGCGAAATATAAATAATACACAATAGACGGCAAACCAATTTGAATTATCTTTGCAATGAACTCCCCAAATATAATTCCCGAAGCAGGGATAATATGTGCTAAAGGATTTGTCGTTGCCGTTGAAAAATTATAAAATTTTTCTGCTCCATATTCCCCAGGTAATCGTTCTGAAAGATATATCTCTTTATACTCGAATGTTTCATCTAAATCACCTGCTTTTTTAGTTTGTTCTTCGATATAATTAACCAATCCCTCTGGCAACATAAACCCTATTTTACCGTTTTGCACTTCAGGGAACAAATTTCCTTTTGAAATCACATACGCCTTTTTAAAATGGCTATCTTCATCAGGCGCTTGAAACGGCGGTGTTAACACCAATAGAATCATTCCAAATACTATAGAAAGATAGATAAATCTTTTTACAATAGAACTATTGTTCATCTTCTGTCTCCTTTAAACTAATATACATGTCAACAATATCCTCTTCAATTTCATTCCATTGTCTTTTTTTTGCTGTTTGCAAACCGCCTTCTAGCAAAATCTCCCTCAATTTTTTATCTTTTGAAACTTTTTCAATTTGATTAACTGCCTCATCAATATCTCCTAAGTTATATAACAAGCAATTTTCCCCATCTCTTAGATATTCTTTATTCCCCCCATTTGGAGCAACTACAGCAATTCCTCCCGTGGCCATCATCTCCAATGGTGGATAAGAAAAACTTTCTAAAATACTGGTTTTCAACAAAATATCACAACTTTGATATATTTCTCCAACCTTATCATGAGGCACTCTTTGTAGAAATTTATCAACATAATACCATTCCTTGGCACCACCTTGGTATGATAAATAATATATTTCATATTTTTCTTTATCCAACTTTTCTACTATTTTAAAGCTTTCATCCACATTTTTATAATGGTCATCGCTATTGCCCTCAATTAAAATTTTAATTTTCCCCTCAAATTTTCTCTCAGAATATTTAAAAATACTCAAATCAATCCCATTAGGTACATATTTACTGTTCTTTCCAAATTCTTCTCTCAGCCATTCTTGGCACCACTTAGAAATTGTCAAATAATGAATCGGAACGAGTGCATTATATGTAGCATTTGCTAATATTTTTTCAAAATATCCATCTGGATTAAAATTAGTTTCAAAATTTTGAACTAAATATGCACGATGATACACATTGGAATAACTTTTTACAAAATCCAACGTACTCCACAAACTAGCTACTAAAGTATCAACATATGCTTCAAATCTTGTATCATATTTCTGTATAACAGGCACTCTACCATCCTTATTTACTATATCATTAGAATTTCGATCTTCATTAATTATAAACACATCATATCCATGATTTCTTAATATATTGCAATGTTTTATTATTACATTAACTCCTCCACTTATATTTGTCGTTGGTAATACAAATCCGAAATTTTTAGGCATTTTAGATAAAATATATTCTGTCAATCCTCTTCCTGTATATGTTGTAACTTTTTTCTTAGCTACTACATAAGCATTTTGTCCAATTCTTCTTCGATATTCAGGGTCAATAATTAAACTCTCAAGTTCATTCTCCCATTCTTTCTCCGTTTCGCACAAAATACCATCTTCTTTATGGCAAATCACATCTTCAAATGCTCCGACTTTACTTGCTATAGTCGGAACATGAACCAATCCTGCCTCCATCCACTTATTCTCAGATTTAGCTGCATTAAAAATATTATTTTCCAAAGGTGCAAGATTGATATCTACAGATGCTATTAATTCAGGAAGTTTTTTCCATTCTACAAAAGGGACTGAAATCACACGTTCTTTATAATCTTGAAGTTCTGTTGGAATATCAAGTTCCCCAACGACTTTTAAATATACCTGTGGATTTTTTCTCATAATTTTTTTAATAACAGGAAGAATCATATTAAAATCCGAATTATGAGTTATGCTTCCACTAAAGTAACCCAAAATCACCTTTGTTTCATCTTTATTAATATTTCCATATGCTCTTTCAGAATATTTTAGCATTTTCTCAGAGGCTACATTTCGATTAACATATACATCTGCTACATATTTTCTTAATTCATTTGCTAATACATTGGTCGTTGTAATTGCACAATCACATTTTTCTAAAGTTTTTCTAGTTCTTTCCACCCCATCATCATAAGTTTTTCTATCTATTGCAGACATTGTTTTTACATAAGGAATTAAATCTGTATATTTTTTATCAATCACAAGATCATCAATATCAAATATTACAGGTTTATTATAATATTTAGCTTGGTCAATGAACTTTTCAATCTCGCCAGTAATTGGACATCTAAAAAAAATAAAACCACGATAATATTTTAACATATCTAGTTTTAATCGTTCATAAAAAACACTATCCACATACAACCCAAAAGCTTGTAACTGCTCCATCTGATGTTGAACTCTATACCTGCTTGGGTGTGGTAAATAACAACCATTTATAAATAAAATATCTTTAAAACAATATTTAATTGGATCTCCAGAAATCACTCTTTTAATATAATTTTTCCCTTTTACTACTGCTGTTTTTACTCCTTCTTCTTTTATGATTCTAACTAGCTTTTGGTTTAATGATTCTACCTGTGCCATTATTCTTTTTCCTCCATATATAAATTAACAATCTTATTCTCCAAATTACTCCAATCTCTCATTTTAGCCGTTCTTATTCCACCAAGATATAGTTTATGTCTTAATTGTTCTTCAGAACATATTCTTTCAATTTTCTGGACGGCATCATCTATACATCCCTGCTCATATATCAAACAATTGTCTTCATTCACTAAATATTCACTATTCCCATCATTTTGGACAGCTACAACCATCCCTCCCGTAGCCATCATTTCCAATGGTGGATAAGAAAAGCTCTCTAATATACTTGTTTTCAACAAAATATCACATTTTCGATATATTCCCGCCACTTCTTCATATGGTATTTTATGAAAAAACTTATCAACATGATACCATGCCTTAGGTTCAGCATTATATGATAAATACCAAATTTCAAAATTCTCTGAATTTAGTCTATTTGTAATCAAAAAACTTTCATCCACATTTTTATAATACGAAGCGCAGTCCCCCTCAATTAAAATTTTAATTTTCCCTTTAAATTCTCTTTCATTAGAGCCAAGATTAAATTGTCTAAAAGATATACCATTGGGTGCATATTTTGCATTTTGACCAAATTGTGAATTCAACCATTTTCGGCACCATTTCGAAATAGTTATATAATTTACACCTGATTCTACAGCATACGTGACATTTGCTTTTAACCTCAATTCATTTCCTGCTTTATAAAAATCAGTTTCATAATTTTGAACCAAATATAATCTTCTTTTTATTTTTTCGTATGACAATAAGTAAGAGAGAGTTGTCCACATAGTGGCTACAGCAATATCCCAACTTCCTTTTATCATTCCTCTATTAAGCATTAATACAGGTAATTCTTGTCCATCACATTTTTCCCAATTAACAGAAGCATTCATACAAGCTAAAGAAACATCATATCCTTTCTTTTGTAATACACAAGCATGTTTAACCGCAACCATTACTCCCCCACTTATCTGCAAAGAAGGCAATACGAACAAAATATTTTTCTTACAATGATTTTTCAAAAACTGGGATAAACCATATCCATTTGTATAAGAAACACAATTCTTTTTGCAATGCTCATATGCTTGTAATGCAATTTTTTCCCTTTTGTCCGGCTCTTCTATCAAAGTAACAAGTGCTTCATTCCACTCTTCCAATGTCTCACACAAAATTCCCGTCACATTATTCTGAATACATTCCTTAAAGGCCCCAAGATTACTTGCAACGGTTGGTACCTGAACTAATGCAGCTTCTATCCATTTATTTTCAGATTTCGCTTCATTAAATACAGAATTTATCAATGGAGCTAAATTAATGTCAACCTGTGCTATTAATTCAGGTAATTTTGTCCATTCTACAAAAGGATGACACTTTACCTTATCAGAATAAGGACTCAATTCCTTGGGAACACACAATTCTCCCACTATATGCAATTTCAAATTATCATATTTATCTAATAGCTCGAGAATAACTGGTAAAATCATCTCAAAATCATCATTATGAGTTATACTTCCACTAAAATACCCCAAATCAATTGTCTGTCTTTTTACCTTATTTTTCAAAGCATTTTCTGATAAAAATTCCATTTTTTCAGATGCTGTATTACGATTAACAAATACTTGTGGCACATAATTTAATAGTTCTTTTTGCAAACACGATGTCGTTGTAATTGCAGCATCGCAATTTTTTAGCGTTTTACCCATAGCCCTAACATTGTCATCATATTGTTTTCTTTCCTGCATATTCATAGTATCCAAATATGGTATTAGATCAGTATATTTTGTGTCAATCACTAAATCATCAATATCAAATAAAACCGTTTTATTTAACTTTTTCGCCAATTGAATAAACTCACCAATTTTATCATTATAAGGACATCTAAAAAACACAAAGGTCCTATATAACCTTACCATTTCAATTGATAAATGTTGATAAAAGACCTCATTACTTGATATATCATAATATGCTAATTGTTCTCTTTGATGTGTAATTCTATAGCGAGCAGGGTGTGGTACTGTCGAACCACACCCATCAATAAATAACACATCTCTAAATACTTGTTCCTCTCTAACCTGTCTTTCAATTCGTCTCGTCTGAACATACGAAAAAGCCTTCTTGTTAAGTGCAACTATTCCTTCACTTTTTAATGTGCTTGTCACTTTTCCGATCAATTCTCTCATACTAAACCTCACTATTTAAACAATTTATATAATAGTCTTATAAAGAAAATCATATAGAATACAAATAAAATTACGACGAAAAATGTTTCCACATCAAATCTATTTGTTATCGTTTTTACAATCAAAGTCCCCTCAATTTTATTATTGTTTAATAATAATTCCGTATTAGGTTCAACTTTTTTTTCAAACGAAAAGCAAACAAAACTCTCCTCATCTTTAGAGTGCTGTTCAATTGTTAATATATATTCCTTTCCTTTACAATTTTCTATTCTATCAAATGGTAATTCATAAAAACGATTTTTCAAACTTTTTTTTGCATTGACCTCACCTTCAGCCACCTTTTTATCGGAATCTGCTTCACGTAAAGAATATTTAATAAAGACTTGGCTTATATCATTATTTTCTACACCCTTTATTCTTATCCCATCCAAATACTTATCTTGCATCACAAACCTTTGTTCAAGAACAATTGGATTGGATTCAACGATATTTCCATATTCACTAGGATCAATATTTCCGTCATATATTTTATGTGTTTTTGCAATATGTGCATAAGCAAAAGCAAACAACAAAATAGCTAATATGCACAATGTTCTTTTTATCACTTTTTTCATCGTTATACCTCTGATTAAGATTTTCTATATTCATTTGCAATCTCTTTTGCATCTCCAAAAGCTTTCACAACACCCTTTTCCAGCCATACAATTTTGTTGCATAATTTTTCTACCTGATTAATATTATGGGAAACAAAAAGTATTGTTGTTTCTCCATCCATCATATTCTGAATACGCCTTTCACATTTTTCCTGAAATCTGAAATCACCAACAGATAAAACTTCATCTACAATTAATATATCTGGTTTTCCTATTGTTGCAATAGCAAAAGCCAACCTTGAAACCATTCCTGACGAAAAATTTTTCACCGGAACATCCATAAAACTTTGCAATTCAGAAAAATCCACAATATCATCATAATACTTTTCCATTTCTTTTCGTGAATATCCTAGCAATGCGCCATTTAAAAACACATTTTCTCTAGCTGTCAAATCCATATCAAAGCCAGCCCCTAATTCAATTAACGGTGCTATGCTCCCATTAACTGTAACAGTACCTTTAGTTGGTTTTAACACACCGGCTATTGTCTTTAACATGGTACTTTTCCCACTTCCATTTAATCCGATCAATCCCAACGCATCACCTTTTTTCAATTCAAAAGAAACATCTTTCAACGCCCAAAATTCATCATACGAAACTTGCTTTTTTAAGCTTTTTATCACATATTCTTTAAAGCTATCGAATTTTTCAGACGACAGGTTAAATCTCATATAAACATGATCTACACAAATCATCGTTTGCTTTTCCATATTCTTCTCCTATTAACTAAATATTTAAAATAAATTGATCTTGATTTTTATAAAACACATATAAACCTATCCCCAATGCTAGCACAGTCTCAACAAAAGCTATTACAATTCCTACAAGACTTGGTAAATTTCCATTTAGCATTACATCACGAAACATAAGTAATATATTCGTCACAGGATTGGCCCTTACAATAGGTGCTAACCAATTCGGTAATATAGACATAGGATAAATCACAGGGGTCAAATACATTAATGCAGTTGTAAACACTGAATACAGATGCATAATATCCCTAAATTTTACTGTAATCGCAGCCAATATTAATCCAATTCCTAATGAAAACATAACCAGAAACAATAATGGAATTGGTGCCAATATAACCGTCCAACTCAATTCAACACGTAATGCCAACATTACTAACATTAAAGCCGTAAAAGAAGCCATCAAATTAATAAAACTAGAAAACACTCTAGATAATACAAATAGATATTTAGGTACATATATCTTTTTAATTAATGAACTATTACTAATAATAGCCCCCATTGATGATGTTGTTGTATCATTAAAAAAATTAAAAATCACTTGTCCACTCAAAAGATACAAAGGGAAATTTTCGATATCAAATTTAAACAAATTAGAAAACACAACCGATAATACCATCATCATAAAAAGAGGATTAAGTAATGTCCACAGCACACCTAATACCGATCTTCTATATTTTATTTTAATATCGCGAGCCACAAGTTCTTTTAACAACGGTTGAAACCTCAAAAAATTTTGGATATATTGAGTCACTCCTATACCTCCATCATTTACATATTTACTTTATCATATTATTCATTGTAAAATATTCATTTACATGATTAAGCAATCTAATTTACTATATCATTTTTTCTCTTTTTTGGCAAGCGAATCACATCTCACCCAGCGGTGAGGAATATATTTAATTGTTCCTATCCCATAGAATACCATCTCATTTTTTATAAGCTATCCACAATTTTCTTGTTTTTTTTGGCTGTTATGCACACTTGATGGGGCTATTGCACCAATTTCTGAAATTTGTGGATAAATATTCTATTGTTCTGTTGGGATAAATATTCTATTGTTCTATCTTCCATTCAACCACCACCTGTGCTAAAATAACCTTGTTATTCCAGTTACACCGTTGTGTATCTGAAAATGTAGGATACATCTTCTTCCGTTACTGTCAGTCCGCGAAATTTTTCCAGTAGCCCAGAAGATGTATTTTTTATTGTCTGCCTCAGTTCTCTTATATATGTGGATTCCACGCCAGAGAAAGTTGCATCACGATATCCGAGATCTGCGTCAGTAAATAATGGTACTTCATCGCATTGCTGTTCCTGCTGTTCAAGCGTTCAATACGGTACAGCCCGTTCTTTTTCTTTTGGTTATTAAACCCTTCATTTTTTATTTTCCAACACTCTCTTCCAGAAGATAATAATACTCTCCCCTGCTATTACGACTTTGGAAGTATGTACTGTCAAATCCCCATCTCCAACAGAGGTTATTAGAGTTCGTTTTTCATGACAGCATATATTGTACTTGAGTTTACGCCAAGGTAAATGGTTATTGAGCGTTTATGCGCCAAGCATCATTGTACAGTCTTTCATTCATGCTAGAAAGAACAATAATTAGAAAACCGGCAGAAAAATTTTCAGTGGAAGCCTTGACCGAGGATTCCAAACTATAGAAATCTTTTGGATTTTTCAAAAATTTGTCCTCAACTGTAGCCCGATGTGATTTCTGTTTGTCAGACCAAAGATTGGCCTCCACCTTCCTTTAGATTTCCTTCACATTAATCATGGTTTCTGTCATAAATAGGACCCCTTTGGTCTCGGCTGTATCCTTCTCAATACTAGAGTGGATTAGGAACTTTCATCCCTTAGCGACGTGCGCCGCCAG
>NZ_JBNPLX010000042.1:0-18894 GCF_050313695.1 Bariatricus sp. SGI.161 | reverse complement strand
GTTCATCAAGTTCTGCTTCCAGTTCTTCTGTATTTCGTGCTACTGGAACCAGTTGTTTTACTTCTGTAACATTAATTCCATCGAAATGTAGTTCAGCAAACGCGCATCTGTCAATCAGATCTCCATCCTGCATATCACCTTCTGTGAATGTCGGTACCACTGGGTCGCTATCACTCGCTTCCCCTTGTATTATTTCCCATTCGGCATCTTCAATTTTCGTATCCGCGGATTTACTGTATTTTGCTACAATCAGGTCGATCCTTTTCATTCCCTGGGATCCATTCTGATATGTTATCGGATCATAAGTTCCTCTTTTTACTTGCATTACAGCTCCGTGATGGATTAATATTCCGCTTCTGATTTTCACCGTATTATTTTCCGCTAATTCTAATATCATTTTTTCGTCTAAGTTTGCAATTCGGCTTTCTGATCCACATATACTTTCAATTAATGCCCGGAACTGCATACTTGTCAGGTGTGCTTTCCCTTTGTAAGATGTTAATAGATCCATTAACTTCCCTCCAATTTATATTTCTTAGAAACGATTCCATTTTGTATTTTTACCACGATATTTTCCAGCGGCTTTTTCATTTCCATCCCTGTTCTGAAATCTTTTCCTCCTATGATATCTCCAATATCAACATCAATTCCCAGCTGTTCCACGTCCATTTCGAATGTCTTGCTGTTCATTCTTTTTTCTAATTCTTCGATTGCCTTCTTTTTCAAATCTCCTGTATCAGTCGAAGTATTTTCGTAGAAATATTCGATTTCATCAATCCCGGTAAAATATCGTATTTCCCCAATTGTCCCATCCTTTTGAACATATAGATGTAGGATGTTTCGATCCTGCATCTCTCCCTTTCCTCCAACAATCAGATGATTTACTCCATCCTGCTTGTCGGACATTGTGAATTTTAATCTACTGTCTTGTGACAGTTGTATTTGATCGGAATAGTCTACAATTGGCACTGCAGATATCTCTACCCATCCCGTACCATTCGGTTCGCCCATGTTGTACCGTATTTTTAATCTATGCCCTTTTTCTTTCAGCATTTTCGTACACCCATCTAATAGGTTTTCAAATCTTTCAAATTGATAAGTTGTAGTAACTCCTGTGCTGATATCCGGTACTAAAAATACGCCTCCGAACCTTGGTTCAATTAGCTCTTTTAAAATTGCATTCAATTCTCCGGAAACCGTGTAATAGTCTTGTCCGGATGGTGGAACAATAATTTTTCTTTCCATTCTTCCGCGCCATGTATACCCTGTAAATGATATCTCTTCTACATCGCTCTGAATGGTTTGTTGCCCTAAAATCCCGCCTATTTCCGTTCCTTCTATGAATATCCTTCCTCCTGCAGTAATTCTATCATCCCAATCGTCCAATGGTATTGTTAATGCAAAATCTCTGTCTCCGCTGTTTAACTCCGCGTCCAGACTTGCATAAAGGAGTGGTTTAATCTGCCTTCCTTCTTTGTCCGTTACATTGATTACCATCTTTTCGGTACTCCCCTTTCCAGGAATAGTGTGATATCAATTCCAAATGTTCCAGGCCAATTGAAAACCAGCCTTCCACTTGGAATTTTTTCAAACACGCTGTATTCGAAAGATCTGCTATTGTATAGATCTGCTGTAGTTCCGTTTGCCATGTATTTGATTACAGAATTTTTTCTGCTGTTGATTTCCAGATATTCATTCGTTTCTAACGTCGTGAATATCTGGTATGGGTATCCATTGATAGTCAGCTTTGGATTAGAGTATGGTCCGTAAAATCTCATTAAGAAATCGCTTTCTGCAAAATGATCTACTTCTCGAACTTCTACTCCGAATTCTTCGGTGGCAAAGTCAAAAGGAAAATCCGTTGGAAAATCCAGCCCTTCTACGGTCTGCTCCTGCTTTTGCGGAAAAAATTGAAAGGTTTTCTCTTTCACCCAAAACGGTCTCGGACATAAAATTGTGGCCTCCTGAACAGTTGTGTTTGCTTTCGTTTCGCTTGGATATGTGTCTCCTTCTATTATATAGCATGGTATATACCATTCTCCCCATATCAGCCTTCCCGTCTGCATCTTGTTGATGTCTACGATTGTTGCATCGTGGAATTCTGCAATATTTTTCCCTCTGCTCTTTGCCGATCCGCAGAAATATAATTCCAGCTTATTTTTATACGGTTCTTTTTTGAATTGATTAATCTTTGCCCCAATTCCTAGATCTGTACTTTCATATCCGTAATTATATTTGTGAAAATCCGCTTCTTTGAATTTTATTTTTCTATTATTCAAAAACTCAAAGGTTTTTCCCTCTGAGTTACAATATGCTACCCTCATTTCAAGCAACTCCTGTATATTCAGAGCTGTGCGACGTCGCGCAGCTCTGTAAATTACTTATATACGACTCCTTCGCTTCTTAGTTGTCGGTTCATCTCTCGCATAGGTATCGCTATTTTCTGTTTTGCAAATTCTGGGAAATACCGATTCATCATTTCAATCATCTGATTTCCCATGTATCCGATTGTCCGCATCATTTCCGCGTTGCTTTTTGCATTCGCTTCCTGGATCATGCCCAAAAGGTATTCCTGTCCCATGATCATTTCTTTTCCTGATTCTCCGCCAGCCAAAAGATTTCCATTCATGCTTCCGAATATCGATGCACCATCCAGCAAATATGCGCTGTCCATCGCCTTTTTATACCAACTGATTCCAAATTCTGGAACCGAAGGCGGTGTTAATGAAAATGATCCTTTGATGCTGATGTGTGGTAATTTTAGATCCGGCAGCTTCCACGAGAAATTAAATTTTGATTTAATACTTTCTATCGCATCGTGCACCGTATTCTTAGCTCCATCCATCTTATCTGTGAACGCCTGTTTGATCGAACTAAGTTTTTCTTGTGCTGTCGATAATGCACTGCTTAGTTTCCCTCCCGTAACCGAATCAATCGCGTTGAATCCTATGCTCCAAATATTCTGATAGCCCTGTACTGCAGTGGCGATAATTCCTCGAATTCCGCCTCCATTTGCTTGCACAGATGCCTGGATGCTTGACCATACTTGTGAAGTATTAGATGCCAACGTGTTCCATCCTTGAACCGCTGTGTCTTTTGCACTTGCTACTTTTTCTGTAACCGACGTCTTGACTCCTTCCCACTTTTCTTGTGCTCCAGCTTTTAGATTTTCCCATCCTTCCAGCGTACTAGTCTTTAATCCTTCCCATTTTTCTTGCGCTTTCTGTGCAACTTCGCTTGCTTTTTCTTTGATGGTATCCCAGTTCTGATACAACAACACTCCTGCTGCCACCACTCCCGCAATCGCCGCAATGATTGGTAGCATTGGACTTGAGAATAATGTTAACCCTCCGCCTGCTGCCTCTGCTGCACCGGATAGGCCTCCTAAGAATGCTTTAAGTTTCCCGATTGATGATACAACCGTTCCAATTGATGATGTCAATGTCCCAATCATTATTGTGACCGGTCCTATTGCTGCTGCTAATCCTGCAACCTTAACAATCATTTCCTGTTGTCCCTGGCTTAATCCATCCCATTTTTCCTTCAATTCCTGCGCTTTTGATGCTAAATTTTCTAATATTGGAGTGATCATTTCTCCAAACGTAGTTGCCAGATCAGCGCCAACTATTTTCATCGTGTTCATAGTCGTTTGAAATTTATCGATCGGATCCTGGGTATTATCAAACGTTGTTTGAATATTTCCTAAATTATCATTAATGGACGTCCCTAACTCATCGAAAGACAATTGTCCGTTCGAACAAGCCTCTGCAATTGCCGGTCCGGCTTTGGTTCCGAATAATTCCATCGCATATTGCATCGCATCTTGAGATGTTGTTGCATTCTCCATTGCGCCCTGCACTTCTTCTAGTGCTTGGCTCATCGGTTTTCCTTCTTCTGCTGCATTCGCTAATGCTTTCTTCAGTCCTGTTAGTACCGTGCTTGAATCAATGCCGGCTACTTCCAGATTTCCCAAGAAGTTTGCTGCATCTGATGCACTGAATCCCATTTCCTTTAATGCTGCTGCATTCGTGGTCATATTTTGTGCTAATTGTATGACATCTGCTCCAGTTCTTTGGCCAACCGCATTTAAGGTATCTAAAAATCCTCCTGCATCATCCACGGATATGTTAAATGCTTCCATCGCCGCCTGCGTCACATCTATCGAAGTGGATACATCTGCCTGGTTTAATTTCGAGAACTCCAAGAATTGAGTTGATAATTCTTTTAGTTTATCTCCCGTTGCCCCAAATCTTGTATTTACTTCTCCAACAGCTGCTCCTGCTTCATCGAATCCAACGTTGATGGTTTGTGGAATTTCCTTAGCTATATCCTGCATTTCTTTTAATGCATCGCCTGTCGCTCCTGTCTTTGCAACAACTGTATCCATTCCTTCATCAACTTGATTCCAAGCAACTCCAGCCGCTGCCCCAGCCGCTAAAATCGGAGTGGTTACATTTTTTGTTAATCCTTCTCCGACATTTTTTATTTTATCTCCGGCTTCTGAAATCTTCTTTCCAGCTTCCTGCATCTGTGCCCCGAGTACGGAACTTGAATTTCTGGCTTGTTTTTCCAGTGATTCTAGTTCCTGTGTTGTTGCAATCACTTCTCTTTTCAGGGCGTCCATTTTATCTGGGGGAATATCTTGTTCTGCAGCTTGTCTTAACGCCTCTTTTTCAATTTCCAGCTTTTCCTTGGTTTCCTGAATTGCCTGAGATAATAGTTTTTGCTTTTGCGAAAGAAGTTCTGTATTGGAAGGGTCGATTTTTAATAATCTGTTTACATCTTTCAAAGATCGCTGTACGCTTGATATATTTGATTGTGTGCCTTTTATGGCTTTGTCTAGCCCCGTGGTTGATCCATCAATTTCAACCGTAATCCCAGCTATTCTTCCTTTTCCCACGCTTATCCTCCTATGAATTCATGAAACTCCTTCTGCCCTGCGACAATCGCATATTCGCAATGGTCGTTTGCTTCTTCTGTCAACATGTCCCACACCATCCCATAGTTGAGGCAGTCTAATTCTTCTAATGACAGCCCCATCTGCTTACATCGAAGCAGATACGTCATTGTGTTTATTTCCCGGGTGGTGTGGGGTGCTGGTTTTTTTCTTTCGATACCTTCTTGCCGTTCTGATACCATAGGTCCATGATTTCTGGAAGAATTTCATAGATTGAAAACGTGTTGAATGTATCAATCCATTCCCATACGGTTGGGTATTTTTCCAGGAACTTCTTTTGTTCCTCCGTTGTTATCGGAGAAGGCGCCAATCCCTGATAAGCAAATAGATATGCGATTCTTGCGAACAGCTCATAATCGTCCATCCCGAATGTTTTTTCTTCTTTTTCATTCTCCTCGTTTAGAGTTTCCATGTCTTTTAAATAGTCCCTTCCCGGGAATAATCGGTTGTACAAAATAGGAGAAAAGGCAGAAGCCTTAAAATTAAGACTTCTGCCCTCTTCGATTTCAATTATTTTTTCCATGTTCTATTCCTTTCTTATGTGGTTGCAGTGATTTGTTTTCCAGGTATGCATACCTGTTTAAACCATTCTGCATACGTTGTCGGATTCATGCTTTTTGTGATTCCGCCTCTGACAATGTTTATCTCTTTATCATCAATAACAACCGGCAATGGAGAAGCCGTGATAGATAGTTCCTCTGTATCCGGTTCTTTCTGATTGTCCTTGTTTTCTCCTGCCTGCTTTGGTCTGCTTGCCATGCAGTTGTAATAGATCCAGCGAATGCCTTCCTTATCTCCTTTAAACTCTCCCATCAATGCAAAAGGATTTGGAGATGCGTCTGCATCCTCATACTGAATTCCGCTCTTTTCATCAGCCACCTCGTTCAGACAGTCAACTTTAAAAGTATCATCGATCTGAACGAATTTCTGTGTTCCGCTGTATCCGTTATTCGATGAGATTACAAGATAATCTAATCCGTCTGCCCTCACCTTGGAAACATCGCCCTCAGGGTTCATTTCTATTGATTGTAACCCTCGTAACGGTTTGATTTTTTCGCTGTCATATGTTACTGTCCCATCTTCGTTTTGTACACCCGGACAATAATGACAGTTCTTTACATCGTAATGATATTTATTTCCCATTTTTATACCTCCGTTTTGTATATGATCGCCCATAAAAGAAGTTCTTCTATGTATTCTGACGATCTGCTCCATCTGAGTTCTTCGCTCTCCAGTACGTCCTGTATCTTTTCTTCTGCTTCTGATACTTCCGTATCAGAATATACTCGGATTGTCAGGTCTTTGATATCCAGATATCTTATTCCATCTGCATGAATCGGGTGATCTACAAGAAAATACTCCATGAATGGCGGTGCCAGGCTTTGCAGTTTTTCTTCTGTGATATGATCCGGGTGGTCTTCATCGAACGGAATCTCCATCTTCCTGCACATCGTTTTCACTTCTTCTCTGGTCATCCTTTATTCATCTCGCTTTCCATATTTTTTCTGAACAATTCTTCAGTTTCCTCATCCGATGGCATATGTGGGTGTGCTGGTGCCGGTCTGGGGCCTCCGTGTCCATTTTGCAATAGGTGTGTCAGCATATATCTCGGAGCATTATAGACGGTTCTTCCATATCTTCCTCTTCCGTCCTGCGTGGTTACTTTTGATGTCCAACCTCTTGCATATTTCCCTGTTTTTACCGGGGCTTGTCCTTTGATCTTTGTAACAGTTTCTCTTGCGGTTTTGTCTACTGCAGAGTGAAGTGCATTTTCTGTTAGCGTTTTTGTTTCCAGAAGCGCTTCTTTTACTGCATTTTCCAACCCATCCACTTTTACATGACTACTTCCCATTTTCACTCCCCCTGTATCCAATCTGTGCAGATTTTAGTGATAGCATCCATGATGGTGGAAGTCTGTCATCTTTGAGATCTTTTTGCACAACTTCATACTGCTTTCCTTCGATTATGAATATATCTCCCTGCTCGATTTTCGAATTGTATGGAACTTTTACCGCACGGTTAATTACCGTTCCAGCTACATAAGCGTCCCAATACCTTCGTTCTCCAACGGTCTGCTCCTGGAAATGTATCGTCTGCTGTCTCACCGATACCAGCTTTCTGTCTACCGTTTTCCATGCGGTCCCCCATCCATCCTGGTATGTCTGATGTCTGCTATTCTTCTTTTTGATCAATGTATCCCATCGCCTCCGCATACGTCTTTGCATCGTATCCGATTTTCATTCCCGTAATTTCCTCAGCGAAATCAGATTTGAAAGTCTCCACATCCCCTGATTCTGCTCGCAGTACATAATCACAAAGAAGTCGTGCACTGCTGGTTCCTGGCATGCAATCCGCAGCCGGATCGCAATATGTCTGAATATATTCGATTCCGGCCAGGATTTCATTTTTGATCCTACGTTCCGTAGACGTATCGGTATCGTATGTAATATGCAGATCGTCCAAAATCATTTTATAGATTTCGTCAGTTATCTTCATTTACAATTCCTCTATGATGCAGTCTTTGTTGTTACTGTGCCGCCTTTGATCAACACTGGAAGTGCCGGAGCTTCCACAGCGGAGATATCAAGGTATGCAAAGGATGTATTATCGATTGGCCTTCCGTTTCCGTATACGCGCGTGGTATATACCCGGTTGTCTTCCAGGAACTGGTTTGAATCATCAAATTCAATGATTCCAGATGTTCCGCCGTTGATTGCCGCAAAGTAGTTTCTTGCAATACCGGCTGCTGCTTTTCCTTCATCAATCATCGATGACTGTACTACCTTTGTCGGATATGTATTGTTAATCAGGTCGATTGCCCCTGTTCCATATACCAATGTGTTCTGGATTCTTCGAATCTTTTTAATGTAATCCTGCGGATTAACTACTAACAGAACTTCTGGTACTAATCTGTCATCTCCGTTTGCATCTTTTGCCAGCGTTGCTATGACCCCTGCATAATCTTCATCGAAGTTTGAAATTGCTTTCGCTACTTTTGCAGAGTATCTTCCTTCATTCGTTGAGCTTGTATCCATGATCATTCCAACAAACTGATCTGACCCGTTGCCTGAGATAATTGTTTTTTCCAGCCCAAACGCAATGGACTCCGACAGAATGATGCGGATATACTGATCTACCCACATTGGTGCGAATGTGAAATTGAACTTCACAAAATCTTTCGGAATGATGAAATAAGCTGTATACTTAGCCACTGTTACATCAATCGTCTTAATCTCTCCTTTTAACTCTTCGGAAATCGCACCAGTAATCTTGCCCCATCCTCCAAGTTTGGAAGCCATCTGTACACCATTCATAACAAGTTTCTGTGCCCCTGCCGCATCCTGAATATTGATTTCATTCAGCAGTGGATGGTTCTTTTTCATATCCTCAATCACGCGGTCAATTACTGTCACCGGCATTGCTGCGGTCAGATTCGTGATTTCCTGTTTTGCACCGGTCTTAACAGCTCCGATAAATTTCTGGTACCAATCGGTTTCCTCAGAGGTCAATCTCCGTAATCCGCGGCTCTGCAGGACATCCATGTCTCCGACGCCTTTGTACTGTTCAAATTCCTGCTCGATGATCTGGCAGATGTTGTCCTGCATTTCCTGCATTACCTTAGCTGCTCCTTCTGCATCATTTTCCTGCAGGGCAGCCATCATTTTTTCCATGAATTTCTTTGATTCCTGATTTACTAAATCGTTGTTCTTTAATGCCATTTTCTTTCTTCTCCTTTTTTAATCATTTTTTGTGGTTAACTGTTGCAATGCCCTTGAAAAAGTATCCTTCATTGACGGTTTATTGATTCCTCTCAGCATCTGATTGATCTGCTGTTCCTGGAAAAGCAGCTTTTTAAGCTGCTGCACCTTGTCTTCTGGATCGTCCGGTTCTGGATCATCTGGATCATCTGGCTCCTGATTTCCTGGCTTTGGTTCTCCCGGTTCTGGATCATCCGGCTTTTTCTCTCCTACAAAATCGCAAAATCCATATTCCAGGCATGTATCTGGCGCCAGCATTGTTTCCTTCTTCATCATTTGTCGAAGTTCTTCCTCGGACAGATTTTTCGATCTGTTCATGTATAATTGAACAGAAGCATCCGTAAGTGCGTCCAGCTGATCTGCCACTGACCTGAGCTGATCTGCATTTCCTTGTGTTCTTGTCCATGGATTATGCAGGAACATTGATGTTCCAAGTCCCATATGGATTTCGTCACAAGCCATGATGATATTCATTGCAACGCTATAAGCCATTCCATCTACATATCCAACCAATTTGCTGCCAGCTTCCGCTTTCTGCCTTAACAGGTTGTAGATCGCAACTCCTTCTCCAACTTCTCCTCCGACGCTGTTTACATGTAGCTCAATCGTTTCACCGCCTGGGATAGCGTCCAACTGGTCTCGGAAATATTTTGCTGATGTTTCAGATTCTTTATAATCCCATGTATTCCAGTCAAATTCGCCCTGTGCCCGCACTTCGTCGTAGATGTAGAGCTTGTGCACTACCGCTGATCCGTTTGCCAGCTGTTCGAAGCGGTATTTTGTTTTATGTTGCAACATCTTTTCCTCCTTCATTGTTTTTTATGTCATCGCCATTCGGCGTATCGACCTTATCGTTTTCAAGATCATTTAACTCCTCGTAATTTTTTGTTAAGAAATGTTTCTTCGACCACTCTGTATTAAGCGGCGCATCTCCAGCTTTCCTTCTGATATCATCAATGTTCCATCCTCCGCATGAAATCATTTTGTCAGATGCAGTTGCCAGTTCTGCTGCCGTCATATGTACAATTCTTGAGGTATCAATCATTTGATAATTTCCATTTAATACTTCTTCCCGGTATAATTTTCGGTTATTTTCTGTCTCGATCATTTTTGCAATCGGATCAATTGCAAATGTAATCAAATTTTTTGTTAACGCTGTTACATCTGCCACATCTCCCTTCAAAAGTGCCGGAGGAATCTGCAGCGCATTTGCCACACGTTCGTAGATTTCGTCCGTAATGTCTGTTACATCCTTGATTTCCGATGTTGATTTTTTCGAAGTCTCTCCCCCTTTTGTCTGGTAATCAAATCCTTTGAATAGAGGAAGAACCGCATTCGGTGATTTAAAATATTCTTTGAACTGGTTGTTCAATAAATCTCTGTAAACATCGTTAAATGATCTCGGAGTTCCATCTTCTTTTACTCCATACGTCGCCGTAGAGGCATTTGCATCAATAGTCACAGTTCCCCGTTCTCCGCCTGATTTGTAGAACTTCTGAACCGCTGATTCCAGCAGCCTTTCATAATCATCCATTAACTGGTTCATTAACGCTGTGATATTCCTGTTTGATAATCGGTAATACAACACATCTTCCATCTTGAAAGATTTCTGAAATGTATATGGTCTGGATATCCCATTTCCATTGTCCATTCCAACCGTTACATTACGAAACGTATCTTGGTATAATGCGTATTGCTCATGCTCATAACTATCAGCAATTAAGAAATCTCCTTTTCTCGTCTGTATAATCAGGCATTCATTTTTATAGATCAGCGACCACACAAGTTTCTGTTTAAACTGCGAGGCATTCATATTCATATTCGGCTCATAGTTCCATAAATAATGCTGATTATTGTATACTTCTTCCCAATTTTTAAATGTTCTTACCTCGCAGGCAGATAATGCATTTGCAATGATGTTGATCCCGGAATGCAATGCAAACTCATACAGTGCTAACCTGTTCCATTCTTCTCTGTCTATAAACTCTGTGATATCTTTTGATGTCACTTCAATGGATTTTCCGCCTCTTAACTTTCCCTGTATGAATTTCCAAAAATCTGTAATTGTCGACATTCTTTTTCACCTCAATATGTTACTGCGCTTAAATCAATGTTCGGAAATGCATGCTCTTCCGGCAATGCATCCAGGCAGCACATAGACGCTACCCATGCCATGAATCCATCTGTTTTTCTTAGCTTTGGTTCAATTTTTCCGAACGCTGTATTCCCCCTGTTGTTAATGATTTTCTTGCTGTTATTCGTATACCAGCACATCATCCTGTCCCATCCTGATATTGCATGCTGCAGAAATGCACTGTTGATAATCGGGCTTGCTTTCGCTATATCCGAATTGCGCACCATATATATTTTCTTATTGTCCTTATCAAATGCATCAAATCCCATGATTTCTTTAAACGCCTTGTTAAGCCACGTATAGCGGAAATAATCAATTCCAATCATCATGATATTGTATTGCATGGCTTTTTCTTTAAACCATTGCACTGGTACTTCCGGCGGAATCTCCACATCGTCAATGATTGTACATATTCCCTCTTTAACCCATTTTTGAATCGGCGCATGGATGTTTGGTAAGTCTTTCGACTTTGCGCAAATGAATGAATGATGTAGAATCACATACTCTTTTCCTTTTCGAAATGTTAAGATGCATCCACAAAAATCATTTGTCTTCGTATAGTCCACGCCTCCTACGCATGCCATGTTTGTTGTCAATTCAAATGCTGGCTCTTTCGTGCACTCTACGATATCTTCCCATTTAGCTACCGCCATCTGTGGATCCGAAATTGGATAGTCACATCTTTTTGCCATGAACTCTTGATAATACTCTGGTGTGTACGGCATTTTTACAATTTCCTGCTGTATTCTCTGCCGTAATGTAGAAAAAGACGGATCCGCCAATGATGGATTCGCCTTCACGATTTTGTTTATATCTTTCCATTCTTCCTCTTCTTCAATTCGAAACCAGTTTACGAATACCCGATTGTCTGGGTTGTATTCTTTTAAAATAACTGTATTTTGCTCCTTTTCATCATCCAGCACGCCGCCCCTCTCATGTCCGTCTGTCGTGATTGTGATTTCTCTTGACCATTTCATCTTTCCAAGGCCGGACTGCAATGTATTCATGTTTCTGGTATCCCGGTATTGATGTTTCTCATCATAGATCACGCATCCCGTCCTCTTGGAGTCCTTATTCTTCGTACTGGAAGTGTTCAGCCGGAAAGTGGCATTCATCTTCTTTCCAACCACTTTCTCTCCGTATGCTTTAAAATTTGCGTTTAATGCTTTTTCGTATTTGGGGTCTACTGGATATCTGATCAAATCTCCAACGTCCACGATTGAAGTAGCCGCCTGTTCTTCTCCATTTGCAATCAGGTCCACATTGTATCCTTTCACCCCATGGAATGGAGAGATAAAATAAAATGCCAGGAAGTCAATGAATCCATTCTTCCCTGCCCCTCTCCCTATAATATCCCGGATTTCATGAAAATATATATCGTCTTCCATTCCGGGTTCACGCAGGAATACTCCTGCGATGATAGCAAACTGATATTTTTCCCATGGCAATAGCGAATACGGAAAATATTTTTGCAGGCTTAGGCCTTTTGCAATTCGTTCCGCGTCCACATATACGTCTTTTCGTTCTAAGACTGGTATGATGTTATTATCAAGTGCAAGTTCCTGTTCCTTGCAGTGTTCGATGTGATTCCCCTTAATCAGATAGATCCACTCATCAATGTTTGGCTCATAGTTCGTCACTTTCATCACCGCCATCCTTGATTACTTTATCAGTCGAAATATCCAGTTGTTTCAGAAGCATCAGCATTTGTTTGTTGATCAGTGGCAGCTGCTTCACCGAAGGATTATCCTTTTCCACTTTTCCTCCATTCGCAGTTGAATATTTTAATCTTAATCCATTTTCTATGATGTCATCTTTTAGCTGTTCCTTTAAATCCCATAACATCATATAATCTTGTATCTGATCGTTGAATAGATCAATGTCAGCGCCTTTCGCTTGTAGCTGTTTTTTTAATGAATTTTGAATTTCTTTTCTTATAGTTTCGCGTTTTTTCTTGGCCAATCTGTCACCTTCTTTCGGTATATCAATTGCTTTTCGCGCGTAACAACCAAAAAACTCGCTAGGATGGGATGGACGCCGGTCTCCTGTGGTCCAGGAGTTTTTCAAAATTTTTGACCGGGGGTATTACCATCTCTCCATGTTTTCATATCCTTTTTTTCTCTTATGTTTCTCCGGGTGAACTATTTCGTGGCACTCGCTACATAAGCTAATCAGATTGCTGTCTGTTAGCGCAAGCTCTGGTACATCTCTTAGATGTTTTAAGTGATGTACTGTCGTGGCTCGTCTGAACTTTCCTTTCTGTCTGCACATCTGGCAAGCATTATGATCGCGCTTCAGTATATCCTTTCGCTTATGTTTCCACCTTGTTGTGTGGTAGAACGCTTTCCACCCTCGATATGATTTCGCCGATATTTCTCGCACCCATTCCCCAGTCTTTTGTTGTTCCTCAGTGAACAATGCGTATCACCATCTTTCTCGGCATAGAAAAAAGCAGCGGTCATGTTGACTGCTGCCCTCTTTCCTTTTTCTCCGATGGTATCATAATAGCACATAAAGTTGTCCTGTGAGTCCCTCTCTTATTATATTTTTTTTGATAATAGCCAGTAGAACCTTCTCCTTCTTTCGTAATACATATTCTTTCCGCATGGCATTTTCTTCGCATCTCTTAGATATCTATATGTAGCATAATCTGTTGTAACCCCTTCCAGTATCCATTGGTATATTTCCGAGTCTGCTTCTATCGCTGTCTGTTCAATTACTTTGCACTTATCTTCCAGCTCTGCTCTTCGAATTGCCAATCGTTCTGTAGCACTCCCCTGACTCGGACTTCCTTTTCCTTCTTTCCCATATTCTATTGATCTGACTGTGTCTGTGATTCCGGCTAATTCCCTTCTCCACTCTGGATACTGCAGGCAATGATATTTAAGTTCCAGGAATCTGTGCTTATTGATTCCGTACTTCTTCTCACTGATCGGCCTTTCGTCCGGCATTCTTATCACTCCCCATTCTTTCCCCTATATTGTATGGCTTCGCTTTGAATCTCTCCCTTGCTTTCTCGCTGGGTCTTTTTCTTTCCATTGCATCGTGATGTCCCATTTCATCAATTTTTACTTGCTTTCTATTTCTTTGTTCTTTCACTTTTATCCTTTCTATGCTGCCGCTCCATACTGCCAGAACGCCGCGGTAATCTGCGCCGGATCCGTTGCAGCGTAATGTTTGTTTAACGTTTTTGTGTTTCCGTCTTTGTGTCCTATGTAGAATGCCACCAACTCTCTCGGGCATCCTTTCTTGGCCATGTTAGTTGCTGTGGTCTTCCTGAGAAGATGTGGATATACTCTCCGTTCTAAGATAGAGCGGTCTGCGATTGCTCGAATTACATACTCGATGCTGGTCTTCTGCATCCGTCGGTGAGGAGATTTTAATGATACAAATAAGGCCGGATTATCATCTGTCCTGCTGTCCAGGTATTTCTTTAAGTGAAATTTTGCTATCTCATCGATGCAGGCCTTTCGATATCTTCTAGTCTTGTGTCCGTATACCAACACTTCTCCTTTGTTCCAATCAATATTTTTCTGATCAATTGTTACACATTCCCCTACTCGAATCGCTGTGCTTCTCAGGAATTCCAATAGCGCACGGTCCCTTAATGCTTCCCGGTATGCTTGCATATTCTTAACCTTGTCATCCTGCTGCCGTTTGCAGGCATCTCGCAGCGCTTCCATCTCCCAATCTCGCAAATAATCAATTGGCTTCTCAATCTCCTGATACTTTTCTACAGCCTCTACCGGGTTCTCAGTGACAATTCGTGTTTTACGCATCCACGTAAAGAATGCAGAAATATTTCTTCGCTCGTTGTTTACCGTCGCTTCTTGGTTTCCATTTCCGCGGAATCCTACGCTTCGATACCACTGTAGGTAATACTCGATGTCCATGTCATTGATATTGACCAGGCTCTTTCCCGTAAATGTGATCAGGTGTTTTATAGAACTCAAATAATAAGCATTTGTATCTTTGCTCATTTTTGGCGCTTTCTTTGCCATGTACATTTTGAAAATATATTCGTTCGTATTGTCCTGTGTCGCCGGAAGCGTCTGAGACTCTACTACATCGACCGGGAATAGGGCTTTTACAATTGCCTGATTAAGCATGTCCATCGACATCTTATCTAAGTACGGTTTCATTGCGATTAAAATATTGTCTCTTACCATTTCTTTCATCGTCTGCATAATAATCCTCCTTGCATCCTAAGAACCACTATGCTATTATGGTCTTAGGTGAATGAGCAGTAGAATGTCCGCCAAGACTTTGGTTCTACTGCTTGTTTTTTTGTTTTCAAAGTACACTCACCCATTTTTGTGCGATGTCGCACATGTTTACTGCTGCCATTTGCTTACTTTTTATCGCATTCTATCTTTTCTAATTTCCCTCTGTAATATTCGATTTCTTTTGAAAGATATATAATTGCTTCTTGTTTATTATCTATTCCCATGTTTTTCATTCTTTTCATTGTGTCATCATATGTCTCTTGGTCTTCTTGTTTTATCTTATTATTTTTTATGAATTCTTCTAGCTCCATTTTGCATTTCGTGCATAGATTAACCGGTTTATTCCCTATATTGCTCAACATTACTTTAGTGCTTGTAAATATTTCATTTATCGTTTGTCCATTTATGGTAAGTGTATATATGTCCGAACTTACTTCTTTTTTGCATCTGTCGCATATGTATACTATCTTTCTCATATATCTCTCCTATTTTAGTCTCTAAAAAATTTTTCACGCTCTGCTAGCCTTTTACTATCTTTACAATCTCGTATTGTTTCTTTGAACGGTTCCGGGAGCGGCATCCAAGCTAATATTTTTAAATCTTTCCAACCACTTTGTCCATTGACGAATCCGGACCACGTTTCGTCGATAGTATAACTAATTCCCCAAGTCTGGAACGGTTTGTTGTAATTTCCGTATCTAAAATATTCAAACCATACCAAAACCGTCTTTCCTTCTTCTGGAATTCTCTCACTGCACGGAATCCACTCTTTCTGTAACCGTCTCTTATACTCGGCTAATTCTCTGCATTTTTCTGAATATAATTTATCTAATTGTAATATTTGTTCCGGAGTGATTTCGGTATCCTCATATTCTGCCAGTCGGTTAAGCGCATCTTCTTCGCATTTGAACGTTTCGTTGTGGCAGTAATCATTACACGTGCCATCGTAGCATCTTGCATAATATACCATTTCTTTATATCTCCCAGTTAATCTTTCCATGGCCTCTCCTTTTTAATCATTGTGACACTTGCAGTATGCCATAATATGCATCGCAATCTCCTCTAGGTCGTCTATATCGAACATATCTGCCTCTACTTCTCGTTCTATCAATGTTTGCGTTTTCTTTTTGGCAAATATAATCTTTTTCGCTACTTCTATCGGTAAATCATCATCCTTTATTTCAATCATTCTATTCCTCCTCTCCAATCATTGCCAATAAATAACCATTCCATCCATCGAAATATCCGAAATCGTATCCTTTCGGATTATCAATAGCATCCAACTCATCAACTCTCATTTTCTCCGGTATTCTCTTAAGCGGGCACGGATTCCATCGTTTCCTGCACGTTTCATATATTTCACAATCCTCGCACGACTCCGGCTTATCCATTAGAAATACTACTTTCTCATTCTTTCGCATCCTCAACATCTCCTGATTGTCGTAAATATTTCCGATTACTTTGATCTTTGGAAACCAATACAAAAAGTCTTTTCTTAATTCTTCATCTGCATTCATCCACTGGATATAAAACCCTAAATGTGTAGTTTCATACGGTCCGTACTCAACAATTCCTACATATCTGCCATTTGTTACAATATCGTCTTCCCATATCTGTTTTTCGTCTAAATAACATCTTTGCGGAACATGTCTGCAGATAGTAAACCGATCGACTTCTGCAAAATCTTTCCCTGCAATATTCCATTCATCACATGCGAATCCTTGATATTTTTCAATTACCAGTCCCCCAATAAAAATTCTTCCGTTTTCAAAACCGTCATCAAACACATATCCTTCCACCCATTCGCCATTATCTTTTCTCTTAGCTCTGTACAAAAATCTATTGTCCATCTGATTCCTCACTTTCATCCGTTTCTCCTGCATCTGGCCCCTCTCCATACCGCTCTGCACAAGCCTTACTATCCGGGATCAAAAACATGCATGCTCCTTCTGTTATGCTGCATCCATACCCATGCCACTCATCCGTGCGGTAAGCCGCTTTACATCTTCCTGCTGCCATCTTATTCCTCCTGTTCTAAATACCCGTTTATTCATTTACGATCTCATATGTCTTTTCAAAAATATCAGGCTTACATGGATATATCTCGCCGTTAACTCCTCGAATAATATAATCTCCAATACTTGCATGATGTGTTCCTTCAAGAGTTTCAATGAATAATTCTGTCGGAGGTTCTTCTGCTTTCAATGAACCAAAATGCATAATCCCTTCCTGGAATGCATTTACCGCCCAATCGGGGACATAATATTTCCCATCACTTCCCATTAAGTCTCCGTCATACTGAAATGCATCAATTATTACTGGTTTTTTCCTATATCTCATATTCTATTTTCCTCCTTGATACCGTTTAGTTGCCTATCCAACATATACAACTATCGCTTTCAAAAACTCTGTTCTTCTCATAATGCTGTCTACATATCCGTCCAATTCTTCCTTCATCAACACGCCAGATATTGTAAAATCATCTGCATGTTCATCGTACATCTTGTCTCTGAAATCATCTTTTGTAATATACAGGTCTTCATACCATGCGAGTTCTTTTATTGCTACCTTCTCAATCAGTGCAAGATTATAACTATACTCTCCATTCCAACTCTCTTCGCCTGCAAATATCACAAGCGGAAGGTCTGGATTGTCTAATATTAGTTTTCTCAATCCATGTGTATCATCTAATGATGTAGCTATTTTTGTATTATTCATTTAATCCCTCCTAAATGCCCATTTAAAATATTTTTAAATTGTTCAGGCCGCAAATGATTTCATCTATCATTTCGTCTACGTCATTGCCTTCGATTCCATACTTATCACATAGAATTTCACGAACAGTCTCATGCTGATGATATGCTAACGATTGATACATTGTGTTTTCCTGTACCTCCACTTCCTGAAATGCGTAATCAAAATTGGTGGCGTTAAAATCTTCTTCCTTTTCAGGAATCGGCATACACACTCCACCGGCATCTTTTACATGAGGAATCCCACCTATCTCAATAATTTCCATAGGATAATATCCACCCGTTCTTCTATAACAGTCAATTTTCTTACCTACAAGTTTCTTGGCATTGCCTTGATATAATCTCATTCTATTCCTCCACTTCTGACTGTAGCCAAGATTTCACGTTCATAATTTTCTTATCAAATAGCATGCCCATTGATATATCCATTAGAAATTCTGCCAGTTCTTCATCTGTCATAGCCCGGATCCGGTCAGCGTTCGTCGGTTTACAATCAACTTCCACTTCAGATTGCAATACTCTCAGTAACTCACTGTATTCGATATTTAGTGCCTCTTCTTCCGACAGTCCATCTGCGCGCATCGCCACAACTGCACCTATAATCTGCGCCACATCTCTGTCACTTGATTTTTTAATAACATCTATCATCCTCATCTTCATACTTTTACTCTCCTTTCGGCTGGTACGGTTCTGGAAGTGGCTGCCAAGCTGATACTTTCCAGTAAGATCTACTTCCAGACAAATTCCACTTTTTCATTCTCGTCATCCATTTTGCAAAAGTAACATGAACGATACTATTTTCAATAGCATTCACAATATATGTTCCGCTCTCATTCGGCAACCGCTCACTGCACGGGATCCACTCTCCGACTTTCGGCTGTTCTTCTATGCATTCAATAATTAAGTCAATAGGGAAACATTCTTTCCCTGTATTTAAACTTGCTATTAGACTTTCAATCAGTTTCTTCTCATCAATCATCTGTTTTCTCCTTCCCGGTCTTACTCGGCTACTTGCAGTCAAATCTTATGTTGATTCCGCTTTCGCCGATGCCGCAAATTCTTGTAG
>NZ_JBNPLX010000041.1:0-19749 GCF_050313695.1 Bariatricus sp. SGI.161 | reverse complement strand
TAAAACAGTCCTGTGATCTTTCCATCTGGATCTACGTCTATTCTTTCTGCTGCCGGAACTTTTGGAAGTCCTGGCATTGTCATGATATCTCCGGTCAATGCCACGATGAATCCGGCTCCTGCGGACATCTTAAGATTACGTACTGTAATATCGAAGTCTTTTGGTGCTCCAAGCTTGGTCGGATCATCTGTCAGGCTGTATTGTGTCTTGGCCACACAGATTGGTGCATCTGCGAATCCCAGGTCTGTCAGCTGTTTTGCCTGCTTCTGTGCTGCCGGTGTCAGGACGGCTTTTCTTCCGCCGTATACCTTCTGCACGATCTGGTCTAATTTTTCTTCGATGGTTCCTTCTAATTCGTAGCTGTAGTGGAAGTTATTTGGCTCTTCACACAGACGGATCACTTCTTCTGCAAGTTTGATTCCGCCTTCTCCACCTTTTGCCCATACTTCTGAAAGTGCGACATTTACACCGACTTCTTTACATTTTGCCTCTACCAGGTCAAGCTCTGCCTTGGTGTCGGTCGGGAATGCGTTGATGGCTACCACACATGGAAGTCCGTATACGTTCTTGATATTGCCTACATGCTTCATCAGATTTGGAAGTCCCTTTTCCAGTGCTTCCAGGTTCTCCTGATTCAGGTCTGCCTTCGGAACTCCGCCGTTATACTTCAATGCACGAACGGTTGCTACGATAACAACTGCATCTGGGTGGATGCCTGCCATACGGCACTTGATATCCAGGAACTTCTCAGCACCAAGGTCAGCACCGAATCCTGCCTCTGTGATCGCGTAATCAGACAGCTTCATCGCCATTCTTGTAGCAGTTACAGAGTTACATCCATGTGCAATATTGGCAAATGGTCCGCCGTGAACGATTGCAGGCACGTGTTCCAGTGTCTGTACCAGGTTCGGTTTCAGTGCATCCTTCAGAAGTGCACACATCGCACCTTCTGCGTGAAGATCATGTGCTGTAACAGGCTTCTGTTCAGAGACTTTTCCATAGGTATAGCCAACGATAATACGTCCCAGTCTTTCCTTCAGGTCTGTGATATCTTTAGACAGACACAGCACTGCCATGATCTCAGAAGCAACGGTGATGTCATATCCATCTTCTCTTGGCACACCATTCACTCTTCCGCCTAATCCATCCGTTACAAAACGAAGCTGACGGTCGTTCATATCCACGCATCGTTTCCATACGATCTTTCTTGGATCAATGTTCAATTCATTTCCCTGGTATATGTGGTTGTCCAGCATAGCTGCAAGCAGGTTGTTCGCAGCACCGATCGCATGGAAATCACCGGTAAAGTGCAGGTTAATATCTTCCATTGGTACTACCTGTGCGTATCCGCCGCCGGCAGCACCACCCTTGATTCCGAATACCGGTCCCAGAGATGGCTCACGGAGTGCTACCATAACCTTCTTATCCAGCTTCTGCATTGCGTCAGCAAGACCAACCGTTGTGGTCGTCTTTCCTTCTCCTGCCGGAGTCGGATTAATCGCTGTTACAAGGACCAGTTTTCCGTCCTTCTTATCTGATTTCTTCAATAAATTATAATCAATCTTTGCCTTGTACTTCCCGTACTGCTCCAAATATTCATCGTCAATTCCCGCTTTTTCGGCGATGGCTGTGATTGGCTCCATCTTACATTCCTGTGCGATCTCAATGTCTGTTTTCATCTTTTTTGTTTCCTCCTTACAGAATATTATTGTCTTGAAATACCCTTCTTGCGATACGTCCTTTCTTATTCCAGGAAATCCAGGTTTTCCGGGGAATAAAAAAGGACAACACTTATCACTTGGATAAATGTTGCCCAGACGGTCGGCCATAATAAATTCTGATTCCCCTGTGGTACTCCACATCTATCCGTCAGTTATCAGAATCCTCAGTTATTCATATAATATGATAAGGTCCGAAAAATGTCAATCCAAAAGTAATAATTTCCTGATCATAAGTATATATCCTGTTAACTATAGCGCTATATTCCACGCAATTCCCAGTAGAAGATATACTGCTGGATCACGCCTTCATACCCTTGATATCTCCTTCTTGGAAATCCTCTTTTATAATGCGCATCCAGCGCTTGTCGGATATGTGTATCTATGGGAAATGCCTGCAGATGATGTAATCCGAACAGGCAGATACAGTCTGCCACTTTCTCGCCCACTCCAAATAACTTCAGCAACTCTTCCTTCGCTTTTTTATAAGTCATCTTCTCGATAGCCGCCAGATCCACTTCGCCTGCTACAATGCTTCTCGCCGTTCTCACCACATATTTACTGCGATAACCCAGGTTACATTCCTTCAACGCATCCTCCGCAAGCCCTGCCAATGCTTCTGGTTCCGGAAAAGTGTAATAAGTATCTCCGCGAAAGTTCACTTTCTGCTCACCATACCGCTCACAGATATTTTGGATACATCTGCGGATGCGGACGATATTATTTTGCTGGGAGATCAAAAAAGACACGATCATCTCCCACAGATCCTGCCGCAGAATCCTTATCCCTGAGCCATATTTGGCTGCGCGGACCAGGTATGTATCCTTCGGGTTAATCTTCTCTATGTAAGTCCTGTAATCTACGCCCAGATCAAAGTATTCCTTCCAGAATTCCTCATATTCCACTTCGTCACAGGAAAATATACACTCGTCCCCATGCTGCTCCACCTCCAGATACCGCCCAGAAGCAATCACACTGTAGGTATCTTCATTCACTGGTGTCATACGAAAGCACTCCCCCGAATCGCAGATCTGCGCAATACTGAAGTTGTCTATCCTTCTCTTGACCATATTTCCTCCTGTATTAGTCGGCCTTTCGAATCAACCGTTGAATCGTTGGCAGCAGTTCTTCCTTATTCTTCAACTCTATATCTGCCAGGCTTCTCACATCCGGACATGGGCGATTTCTGTGATTCAGCCAGATACTGTGCCACCCCGCCTGATGTGCCCCCACAATATCATTTTCATATGTATCACCGATATACCAGGCATCTTCACTCTGAATAGCCATCTTCTCCTGGACATGTTGGAACACACGAACATCCGGCTTGTGGTACCCGACTTCCCCTGAGATAAACACATTCTCATCGTCAAACCACCGCTCCAGCTGCAGTACTTCTAATTTTCTCCCCTGCGACTTGCGGCTTCCATTGGTCAGCACCGCTCTTGGAATCTGGTGCTCCCTGCAGTAATCCAACACCTCTTTCATATAATCAAAGAGGCGAATCTTCGTCTGACAATCACGATATTCTCGCTCGAACGCTTCACTTTCTTCTCTGGTGATCGCAAATCCTTTTGCCTCACAAGTCATCTGCATTCTCCGAAAGAAAGCCTCCTCTGATGGGATCAATCCTTGCTTCTCCTTCTCCAATACAATATCCGAACAGATTCTCGACTGGCGGAATAATTCCTCACACGAAACCGTTGTCTTCTCTGCCAATATATTCTCAAAAGCCATCTGGAACGGCCACATCAAGTCATACATCGTATCATCTACATCAAATACAAGAAACATGATTATCTTCCCTTTCTCAGAGCCACTGTTTTGCCGATATGCAATTGGGGACGGGGGTTTTTTCATTTTCCTCCGTCCCCAATTAAAATATCCGTGTCCCAGATTCGATTTGCCCTGTCCCCAATTAGACTTAGGTTCTCATAGCACCATCAACAGACAAGATCTCGCCAGTCACATAACTTGCCATATCGCTTGCCAGGAACAAGAATGCATTTGCAATATCTTCTGCTTCTCCTACACGGCGAAGTGGAATTGCGTTGATCAGTGGTTGGATCATCTGTTCTGGAAGTGCTGCGACCATATCGGTCTTTGTAATTCCAGGTGCTACTGCATTTACTCGGATATGGCTTGGTCCTAGTTCTCTTGCCAGCGACCATGTAAGTCCATTTACTGCTGATTTGCTGGTCGGATACGCAATTCCGCTTGGCTGGCCGGAGATGCTGACCATGGAACTGGTATTTAAGATAACTCCGCCGCCTTGCTCTTTCATGATCTTTACAGTCGGCATTACTCCATTCATGATTGCATTGACATTCAGCTGCATGATCTTCGCAAATTTCTCAGATGTGTAATCGTCAATCTTTGTGCTGTCAGAGATACCTGCGTTATTGACCAGAATGTCGATTCTTCCGTACTTTTCTTTTACCAATTCAATCTCTTTTGCAACTTCATCGGCATCACTCAGATTCGGCCATGCTCCGGACACTTCCCATTCCGAATTCTCTTCCTTTAAAGAAGCAAGTGCCTTGTCTACAGTCTCCTGACGTGAGCCAAACAATACAACTTTCGCTCCATTTTCCAGGAATTTCTTTACAGTTGCGTACCCGATACCACGAGTTCCTCCGGTGATGACTGCCACTTTACCTTTTAGCATCATAAGTTCTCCTTTCTGTCTACTGTTAATAGTTTCGCCTATGTACACTATACTATTCTATTGATAATTATTCCACAAGTTTGTTAATCCTTTTTCAATCTTTTTGATGATTCCTGCTTCTGCCAACATTGTAAAAACTGATTTTTATTCTTCTTAATAACGCGCGAAAATATTATTGTTTCTTTTGTAATTCTTATATTTCCATTTTTCGTGTTTTATTTTGATTATTTTTGCAAGATTTCTTTCAAAAAATATTATAAAAATGTCAAACACTTGCTGTCTAATTCTTAACATATTTAGATAAATGGAACTGGTGGCCCTGCCCGTCTTACGCTTTCCCTTTCAATAAGTGAGCCTCCCAGCTCAATAATCTTTGCACACATTTCCTTGCTGACACCCTTTTGCCCAGAAAACGCTTTCGAAACCGTTACCGTACTGACATTTAATTTTGCAGCAATATCAGATAATCTTACTGATTTTCCCCAAATTTTAATTGGGGACAGGGATATTCTAATTTGGGACAGGGATATTTTAATTTGGGACGGGGGAATTTGAAAAAACCCCCGTCCCCTATATTGAACTCACAACTCCTGTGATTAGTTTTTTGAACTGCTTCGCTACCCGGTCTGCGGTCTCCTGAACTTCGGTGTGGTTCAGCTTCTTTTCTGACATTCCTGCTGCCAGATTGGTGATGCAGGAGATTCCGCACACTTCTATTCCCATGTGGCGTGCTGCCATGGCTTCACATGCCGTACTCATTCCCACGGCATCTCCGCCCCAGCTTCTGCACATGCGAATCTCCGCCGGTGTCTCATAATTCGGGCCGGTAAGCTGCACATAGACTCCTTCCTTAAGCTGAATTCCCATCTCTTTCGCAATTTTCTTAATAATATCTCTCATACGCTTACTGTATACTTCACTCATATCCGGGAATCTTGCTCCCAGTTCTTCCAGATTCGCTCCAATCAACGGGCTTGGCACAGCTGTTGTGATATGATCCGTAATCAGCATAAAGTCTCCCGGCTCATAGTCATAATTGATTCCACCGGCTGCATTCGTAAGAATCAGCTTCTTTGCGCCCAACATTCCCATCAGACGTGTCGGAAGTACCACATCCGACATCGGATATCCTTCATAATAGTGAACCCTTCCCTGCATGATTACTACCGGGACATCCTTCACATAGCCGAATACAAACCTTCCCTTATGTCCCGCCACGGTAGAAGTCGGGAAATGATCGATATCCGCATAATGAATGGTCTGTACTGCCTGTATCTCATCGGCATAGTCTCCCAGTCCTGAGCCCAGGATCAATGCTACTTCCGGCTGAAAATCTGTCTTTTCACGCACACTTGCAACACAAGACTGCAATTTTTCATATACTTTGTTCATATTCTCGCTCTCTCCTTATCTCAATTGCTCCAGGATAGAACTTCCAATGGTTCCCTGCGGCATCTCGACTCCAAAATTATCCGCCACAGATGCCCCGATCACTGCAAATGTATCCTGATTCTCCAATCTTCCTCCATTTTTCATCTTCTTCGAATAAACCAAAAACGGTACATATTCTCTTGTATGATCTGTGCCCGTATAGGTCGGATCATTTCCATGATCTGCCGTCAGAATCAGAAGATCGTCTTCCCTTAAGCCTTCTAAAAGTACACCAAGATTCTGATCGAACTTCTCGATCTCTCTTCCATATCCTTCCACATCTCTTCGATGACCCCATAACGCGTCAAAATCCACGAGATTGACAAAACATAATCCATGAAAATCTTTCTTACAGATCTCGATAGTCTGTTCCATTCCATGGACCGAACTATTGGAATGATATGTCTTCGTAATTCCCTCTCCACAGAAGATGTCGTTGATCTTTCCGACTCCGATGACATCATATCCTGCATCCTTCAGTGCATTCAATGCCGTTGGTCCGGTTGGTTTCAGAGCATAATCATGGCGGTTACTGGTCCGTCTGAATTCACCTTTCTTCTTGCCGACATAAGGCCTTGCAATGACCCGTCCAACCTTCCACTCATCTTTCATGGTAAGCTTTCTTGCAATCTCACAGCAACGATATAAGTTGGCCAGATCGAAGGTCTCTTCATTTCCACAGATCTGCATCACCGAATCAGCAGAAGTATAGACGATCATTGCACCCGTATTGATCTCCTCTTCTCCCAGCTCTTCAATGATCTGCGTCCCGCTGGCACTTTTATTTCCTATAACTCGCTTTCCACATTGCTTTTCCAGCTCTGCAATCAGTTCCGGCGGAAATCCGGTCTCTGTAAATGTCTGAAATGGTTTCTCGGTCCGGATTCCCATCATCTCCCAGTGGCCGGTCATGGTATCTTTTCCCTTACTTGCCTCCGTCAGACGCATATACCGTCCGACAGGTCTGTCTATCCCTTTCATCTGCCCTGCCGGGTGAAGATTCAACATACCCAGCTTCTCCAGATTGGGGATATGAAGCACACCCATTTTTTCCAATATATGGCCAAAGGTATCCACGCCTTCATCGCCGAATTCTGGTGAATCCGGCATTGCACCGATTCCAAGCGAATCCAGAACAACCACAAAGATTCTCTGATATTCCTTCATCTTTTCTCACCTCATTAACATTTTCAATCGATTCTTCACATCTTCCTTAGCAAAAGCGGATTCTGCCGCATTTCTCATAAGCAGAAGGATCTCATCATCACAGATCCCATATGTTTTCTGGATAAATTCCAGTTCTTTTGTCATAGATGTATTGCTTACGGTTCGATTGTCCGTATTGATCGTAACGCAGATGCCAGAATCCAGGAATTCCCGGAGCGGATACTCCGACGGTCCATTCACGGCTTTCGTCTGAAGGTTACTGATCGGGCACATCTCAACCCCAACGCCGGCTTCTCTTACCAGCTTCTGTACATCCGGCTTCCCCCGCATCGCAATTCCGTGTCCGATTCTTCCGGCACCGACGCTTACTGCGTCCACAATATTCTGTGCATTTCCACATTCCCCGGCATGTATGGTAAATGGCATTCCTAAGTCCTTCGTCTTCTGAAATAATTCCATGAATTCCGCCATCGGATACTGGGCCTCCGCCCCTGCCAGGTCTGCCGCACACACGCCCGTTCCTAAAAACTGACGCGCGGTCTTAAGCATCTGATAATTCTGCTCGGCGCTGTGATGACGCATAGCACAGGTGATTACATTATATTCTATATTGAATTCTTTCTTTCCTCTTTCCAGCCCCCGAAGAAGTGCCGCTATGACACGCTCTGTATTCATGGACTCTGTCACGGACAGAAGTGGGGCAAAGCGAATCTCCGCATAGCAGACATGTTCCTGACTCATGGTATGAAGCACGTCATATCCTGCTCCTTCCAGTCCCTCTTCATCCTTTAAGCAGACTCCCGGAAGATCGAACTTATCCAGATATTCTGCGAGACTTCTGCACTCCTGTGTTACACTCAACTCCTCATCCAACACCGTCCGTCCAAGACGGGTCTCCAGAAAGCTTCTGCTAAGCGAACCATCCAGGTGACAATGTAATTCTATCTTTGGCAACTTTTTTAATTCTTCCCTTGTCATATCACAGCCCTCCTATATTCCTTGACTGTCGACATATCCCATGGATCATGCCAGATTATCTGGTCCAAATCCCATCGGTATCATCTCTTTTAAGGTGAATATCTTATAATCCTCCTTGCTGACTGCCAGAATGATCTGGAAAGTCTCCGGGTCACAGAATTCCATCATGACCTGACGGCATACCCCGCAGGGTGCTGTATATTCAGTCAATACACCACCCTTTCCGCCCACAATGCAGATAGCGGTAAATCTTCTCTTCCCTTCACTGACCGCCTTGAAAAACGCGGTTCTCTCTGCACAGTTGGTCGGAGTATATGCTGCATTTTCAACATTGCATCCACCATAGAATGTTCCGTCTTCTGCTAAAAGCGCTGCCCCAACCCGAAATTCAGAATAGGGAGCATAAGAATAATCCAGCTGTGCCATTGCCCGTTCGATCATCTCTTCTATCAGTTTCTTATCCATCTGCGAACACCTCCGTATTCTTATCGATACCTTAATAACCAGACGCCTCTTCCTTCTTCAGAAGCTTAATGATCCGGCTGGTTCCAAGTCGATCCGCCCCAAGTTCCAGGAATCTTCTGGCATCCTCCATAGAAGTGATTCCACCGGCTGCTTTTATCTTCACCTGTGATCCCACATGTTTTGCAAATAGTTCGACATCCTCAAAGGTTGCACCGCCACTGGAGAATCCGGTGGACGTCTTGATATAGTCAGCCCCTGCTTCTGTCACGATCTCACACATTTTTATCTTCTCTTCTTCCTCTAAAAGGCAGGTCTCTATAATTACTTTTAATATCTTATCGCCGCATACCGCCTTCAGAATCCGAATCTCTTCCGTAATCAGATCATACTTTTTGTCCTTCAGCCATCCCACGTTGATGACCATGTCAATCTCAGAAGCGCCATTTGCAATGGCATCTCTCGTCTCGAATTCCTTTGCCTTTGTAGTCATATATCCATTCGGAAAACCAATTACCGTGCAGACCGGCACGCTTCCCTGAACATATTCACTTGCCTGCTTTACATAACTTGGCGGAATACATACGGATGCCGTCTGATATTGCATGGCATCGTCACAGATCTGTCTGATTTCCTCCCAAGTTGCTGTCTGTAATAGAAGCGTGTGGTCTACGTGTTCCAATATCTCTTCTTCACTCATCTTTCTTATCTACCTCTTGTTACTTTTTCTCATCTTCGCGAATCAGCCTGCGGATTGCTTCAACCGCCACCTGAATCGCCATATCTGTATCATGTACGACCGGATTCTCCAGTCCCAGTTTCTCTCGTTCCTGATTGGCCATAACGAGGAAGCAGGAACCTACCCTCACATGCAGATAGCTTGCCACAACGAATAAGGCTGCTGACTCCATCTCAGACGCCAGACATCCCAGTCTCTTCCAGGCCTCCCACTTATTCATCAGCTCGTAGCTTACCGGTTTGATCTCTGGCTCATGCTGTCCATAAAATGCATCTTTACACTGAACAACCCCTGTATGGAACGGATATCCTTTTTCCCGCGCTGCCAATGCCAGTGCATTGGTCACTGCAAGATCCGGCACTGCCGGGAACTCAATCGGAGCATATTCCTTGCTCGTCCCCTCCATACGAATTGCTCCTGTCGCAATCACAATATCTCCACTTTTGACTTCCGGCTGCATGCCGCCGCAGGTTCCGATCCGGACAAATGTATCTGCTCCGCATCGATACAGTTCTTCCATTGCAATGGATGCCGATGGTCCTCCAATGCCTGTCGACGTCACACTGACCTTCACTCCATCCAGAGTTCCGGTGTAAGTTACATATTCTCTATTATCTGCAACAAACACCGGGTGATCCAGATATTGCGCAATTTTTTCACATCTCTTAGGATCTCCTGGCATAATCACGTAGCGGCCTACTTCTCCTGCTGCCACCTGAATATGGTATTGTCTGCTTACATCTTCTGAATAATTCTTCATATTGTCTCGCCCTCTTTCTTATGATCACACTTCATTTTACTTCGACAGCGCAGAATCAACGCCTGTTCCGGACAACATGCGACGCATCTCCCACATCGGATACATTCTGCAGAATCAGGATTCTCTACAGGATGAACATCCATGGGGCACACTGCATGACATTGTCCACAGGAAACACAACGTGTCTGATCGATCTCCATATGATAGATACTGATCTTATTCAATATACCATAGACAGCGCCCAAAGGGCACATTACCTTACAAAAAAACCTACATACCATCACGCATCCCACCAGTGTTATGCCCAGGATTCCTGCCTTAACTGAGAATAACGCGCCAATCGTCTCCCGAAGTTCTGGATGCGTACTAAGAAGGGGAATTCCCCCTTCTAATGTCCCAACCGGACATATGTATTCACAAAAAGCAGGTGCCCCCATCCCCAGCATATTGGTGCTGACAACCGGAAGAAGCAGCACAAATACTGTCAAAAGAATATATTTTACATATGTAAAACCCTTCCACAGCTTCTTCTTTGGTGAGGGAATCTTATAGAGCAATTCCTGAATCAATCCAAAGGGACATAAGAATCCACAGATTGCTCTTCCACATATAATTCCCAGCGCCAGGATGAATCCAACTACATAAAAGCTGACATTAAAATTCACAGAACCACTCACTGCCTGCATAGCTCCGATCGGACAGGACAACGCTGCCGCCGGACAAGAATAACAATTCATTCCCGGATTGCAGAATTGCTTCCATTTCCCCTTATATATCTGCCCGCCGGCGAAATTGCCAAGATACGGATTGGAATATCCAAACGCTGCAATCTGGATGATCTTCCTCTTTATTTCCTGCTGAATCTTCATATAACTACCCCAATCCAATACATTCCAGACAGATATTGACCGCCTTATTCCACACAACAGAAACCTCGCCGCGGCAGATGCCATACACCATGATTCCAATTGCGATGACCATAAGAATCATCTGGAGCTTCCATCTCTTATTCTGACTCATTCAAATATTCCTCTACATACTTCTTATATCCACTTACATTCGCTCCTATGATGGAATTACCCACAAGATTCCCTTCTCGATCTACAAAATACGTTGTAGGAACTCCGATCATCTCACTGATCATCTCATCAAACTCTCCTGCTGCCACCAGATTCTGATAGGTCACTCCTGTCGCGTCCACAATCTGCTGCGCAGAAGAATATTCCTCTGAATCCTCGGATTCCACGTCCACAACAATTCCTATGATCTGTACGTTCTCCGGCATCGATTCTGACCATTCCTCCAGATCCGGCAATTCATTGATACATGGGCTACAGTATGTTGCCCAGAAGTTTACCACCGTCAGATCCGCCTGAGCGAAGATATCACTGGTAACCTCATTTCCCTCAAGATCCACCGTAGAAAACTCGGGCATCACATTCGGTGCGTCATCTTCAGAAGATGACGCTACTTTCTCTTCTGAGCCTGTCACCTTCTCTTCTGAACTCGAACTGCAGGCACACATGCTAAGGCACAACGCCAGGATGATAAGTACTGATATATATCTTTTCATTACACATTCCTCCTCTTCTTACATATAGCATGCCACTTCTTGTCCGTTTATACAATTGATTTTTTCAATTTTTGTCCATTTATACAATTGATTCTTTTCATTTTTGTCCGTTTTTCTGACATTTTATGAGAATGATAATATGGCAGCCGCCAGTTCATCACTACTGACAGCTGCCTTTGTATTGCTCAATCTTTATTCTATTCTCTGGCGAAGTTCTTCATTCGCTTTCTCAACATTTAATCTTGTCAGAATCAATGTAATCAAAAGATTGATTATCATTGGAATCCACAGATACATAATATGCAGCATATTCATGCAGGAAGCAGATTGTTCTGCAGCACCTCCTACATAACCACTGATCGCAAGCAACCATCCTGCCAGTGCTGTTCCAATACCTCCACCGATCTTCGTTCCAAGAGAAGTGCAGGAATACATGGTTCCATCCACTCTTTTTCCAGTTGTCAGATATGTATATTCTGAGCATGTTGCAATCAAAGCATTCATATCACCCTGAAGTGGACTCATACCTATTGCCGCTATTGCAGTACATGCGAGCATCAGTGGAACACTTCCCATATAACCTGCGATCAACACTCCAAGTCGCCCTACTGTTCCCAGTGTATATCCATAAAAGTTCAGTCGATACATCCCTTTAAACTTCGCGACTAATGCAGGGGTAAATAACAGTCCAAGAATCATCGGTATATTGATCGCCCAGGAAAATACACCCAGAAGATTGGCATTTTTCAGAACATAAGTCATATAATAAATGCCCATATTCAATGTCGCAGAATACACCTGCATTAATATGTAAGAGGCACAGATCATCAAGTAATACTTGTTATGCACCAGTAATTTAAAGGCATCGATGAGGCTATATTTTTCCTCCTGTACATCCTCATTCTTAGTTTCTCCTTCTGCAAGTTCTTCCGGAGTCAGCTCTTTTACAGACATTACAGATATCGTATTCGAAACAACACCTACGATTGCATAGATGATGGCAACTGTTCTCCATGCGCTTGCACCACCTCCAAAGAATGCAACACAGCCAACGGTAATGGTCTGAATCAGCATACTCGTTCCAAACGCGAACATAAAACGAATCGATCCCATCTGAACACGTTCGTGATTATTCTTCGTAATCAATGCTGTCAGGGCAGAGTACGCAATATTATTGGCGGTGTAAAAGCCTGCATTCAATAATGTATATGCGATAAAGAACCATGCATACTGTGCAAATGCACTGATATCTGCCGGAATTACAAAGATCGCCACCAGACAGATTGCACATCCAAAATAACCATAGAACATCCAGGGTCTGGCTTTTCCCATCTTACTATGCGTCTTATCAATCATGGAACCAAAGAATATATCACTGACTCCATCAAATAATTTGGAGACTGCAATTAAAGTACCTACAATACCAGCGTTCATGCCGACCGTATCCGTCAAAAAGATCATTACAAATGCTGATAACAAAGCGTATACTACATTACCGGCAATATCTCCGGAACCATATCCTATCTTATTATACCATTTTAAATATGTTTTTTCCTCCATCTCTCATTTCCCCATTTAACTTTCTTGTTTATCTAACAACATTAACTTTAATGTAAACGTAAATGTTTCTTCATCCAGCCTGTACTTCTTCTGCGGCCTTGGTCCACAGCTGTTAGAACCAATCCCATTCTGCCTGTAATCCAGATTCAGCACCGTACTTCCGCAAGGCTCCAATTCATAATTGTGACTCTTCATTGTCAGTTCTTCCTGCGTATATATGGATGCATTGAACGAAAATGTACCGTCACTATATGCACGAAGTTCTCTCTCTTCTCCACTGACCACAACATAATCACAGTCATAATGGCTTCCATTTTCCTGTGGCTTCAGATAATCTTCATGAAGAGCTTCAACCGTTGCTGAATATATGCCGTGGCTTGATGCTCTACATTTATCAATATAACTTTCTTCTGGCCCCATTCCATAATAGGACACCCGATTCATCTGTCTCGGCAGAAATACTCGAAGCCCGAATCTCGGTAATTCTGGAAAATCCATATCTCTTATCACATCCATATTGACAGAGATCTGTCCAGAATTCGTAATCGTCCAGACGGTCTCCATGTTCATCATCTTCTGAACAGAGACTGCCGACAGTGACATCGTACTGTGGATCTCCAGGGCCTTTTCTGTCAGTGTGTAATTCGTCACATAGGCTCTCGACACCGCCTTGTCATACATCGCCTTATACCATTCGGTCTTGATGTACATATCATTATCTGTCGGTGCTCTCCATACATTCAGTTCCATCGGTCTGTCCAGGTAATCCTTCCCATTCACGCTTAGTTGGTCAAATGTTCCGTATAGTTTATTGTATACATATACAAATGTACTTCCTTCCACGATTAGTTGCTTCGACGTTTCTGAAACCTGAATTCCAGGAAGTTCCCTGCTCTTCTTTTCCGTTTCTTCCTGCCATGACAGACTTTTTTGATTTCGTGTATCTTCATTGTCCAGTTTTATCTCATCTTGCCCCAACAGATATCCCTGTTCCCGAAAAGCATCCGCTTCTTTCAGATGATAGTAAACCTTTAGATAGACTCTGCCCTTTTCAGGAGCTTCCACAGGCATACAGATCTCTTCTTCCTTGCGAGCGGGAATAGAAGGAAGGTCTTCTGCAAGAATTCTTCCAGAAAAAATTACATCTCCATCTACATTTAATTCATAAGTAATGTATAGATAATCTCTCAGATCAACATAGTTCATCTCATTTTTCAATACCAATATCCCTGTATTCAAATCATAAGAGACGACCCGTGCCGGCCTGTGGACATTCTTATATTCCAGAAGTCCCGTATGCGGCGTCCTGTCCGGATAGACAAGACCATCCATACAGAAATTCCCATCGTGTAATTCTTCCCCGTGATCACCGCCATAATAATAGATTTCTTTTCCGTCTTCTGATTCTCCCTTATAGACGGCGTGATCACACCATTCCCAGACAAAACCTCCACAGATGCAATCATATGTTTCAATGAGTTCAAAATAATCTTCGTAGTCCCCGGCACCATTTCCCATAGAATGGCAATATTCACACATAATATATGGTTTATCCGGTTTTGATTCTACATAATCAAGGACTTCTTCAAATCCAGGGTACATACGGCTATAGAGGTCAATATTAGAGTAATCATACTTTCTTCTGCGTCCTTTATAGTAAGCACTTTCATAGTGCGTCAGTCTTCCCGGATCATACTGTTTGGTCCATGCAAGCGCTTTCTCAAAAGTACATCCATAGCCACATTCATTTCCCATAGACCAGATGACGACACATGGCCGATTCTTATCTCTTTCTACCATCTTCTTCGTCCGATCCAGTGTTGCCTCATCAAATTCCGGATTGTCAGAGATCAATTCATTCCATCTGCTTGCCCTCTCTTCGTCTGTGTCATTGGAATAGCAGAGCATCCATGGTCCATGGCTTTCATTGTCAGCCTCATCAATTACAAAGAATCCATATTTATCGCACATCTGATAGAACATCGGCTGATTCGGGTAATGGCTGGTACGAATGGCATTAAAATTATGTTTTTTCATCAACTCCATATCCTGTTTCATCTGGTCGACACTGATCACGAAGCCTGTTTTCGGATCCGAATCATGTCTGTTGACTCCGCGGAATTTGACTGGAGCGCCATTAATATAGACCACACTGTCTTTTACAGCTATTTCTCGAATCCCCACATATTCTGTGATCACTTCATGCTCTGTCTCAAGAAACAGCGTATACAAATATGGCTGTTCACTGTTCCACAGATGCGGATGATCAATTACAAATTCTGTATCTCCCTGATATACGAGCTCTACCATCTTTTTATCTTCAGCATCATATAGAGATGCCTTCACCGGAACGGTCTGATCAAGATACTTTGTGCGAATACTGACAAATGCTTTCTCTTCTTCGATCCGGGTATTGATGAAGTAGTCATAGATGCACTGTACGGGCCGTTTCATCACATACACATCTCTGAAAATCCCGCTCATTCGAAACTTATCCTGATCTTCGAGATAACTTCCGTCACACCACTTTAACACCAGAACCGCCAGCGTATTCTCTCCTTCTTCAATATAAGGCGTTACATCAAATTCACTGAGCGCATGAGATACCTGGCTATAACCTACATATGTACCATTCAGCCACACATAGAAGCAAGAATCTACACCTTCAAATTCCAGAAATGCTTTCGGTGCCCCGGCATCTCTCTGGTAAGAAAACTTACAGACATATGCTCCACATGGATTATCCTGTGGCACATAGGGTGGATCCACCGGAAACGGATACCTGAAATTAGTATACTGATGACTGTCATATCCATAATTCTGCCACATTCCGGGAACCGGAACAGTATCAAAGTCTTTTGTCTGAAAATCCCGTTCATAAAATGACTCTTTCAAATCGTAAATACTGTCATAATACCGAAATTTCCAACTTCCATTCAACATCTGTATACGATCTGAAGATTCTCGATGTTCAATCAGATCATCCATTCGTGTTGATGACGGCACATAATAAGAACGATCGGGCATTACATTTTCATGCAGCATGTGAAGGTCCTCATAATAATGAGGTACAATCATAATCTTTTCCTCCCTTTATACACTTTTTTTAACTTTTATCATTGTACATATAACACTTTGAGTACCCTTGTGTTTGCTTATATAATAAGCCTGTTTCTTATATTTTTACATAAACCGAAATAGACAAAACATGCACAAAATGATACACTTTATATAATGAATCTTCACTCTGAAAGGTGGTATCTGAATGTACACAGACAGTGCTTACTGGCAGAATAGCCGTCTTGATTTTAAAGACAAAAAACATCCTCTGTTCGTCGGAAGTGCCGGAACATATCATTTATATTCCAAGCAGAAGCTCCCTACTTACCGGCCCAGGGGACGTCTGGATTATCAATTGCTCTATATCGCATCAGGGAAAGCACATTTTTATTTTCATGGAAAAGAAGAGATCGTACCTGCCGGTAATATGGTACTCTATCGTCCCAAGGAAGAGCAGCGATATTATTACTATGGAGTTGATCACACAGAAGTATACTGGGTACATTTCACGGGAAATAATGTGAAGAACCTGTTAAAAAAATATGGCATTCCTGACCATGCACACGTGATCCATACCGGAACCTCTCTGGATTACAAGAAGATCTATCTGCGCATGATTCAGGAATTAAAGTTATGCAAACCCCATTATGAGGAAGTTCTTGCCCATTATATGGAAGCATTATTTATCATGATCAGTCGCCTCCAGGGGGACCGTCCCAGAATCAAGAGTTCTTATCTAATTGACGAGATGGATCACACGGTCACTTATTTTCACCATAACTATCATAATTCTATTAACATAGAAGAATATGCGCATCTACATGGAATGAGTGTCAGCTGGTTCATTCGCAATTTTAAAGAATACACAGGTTCTACACCAACACAGTATATCCTCTCTCTGCGGATCTCCAATGCACAAAGCCTGCTCGAATCTACCTCTTATAATATTACTGAGATCGCGAATATTGTCGGATATGATAATCCCCTATACTTCAGCCGGCTATTCAAAAAACAGTGCGGCATATCTCCATCTGAATTCAGGAGGCAGTTAACAGAATAGTATCATTACGAAAAAAATCCATCAAACACGGATTGTATTCCGTCTTTGATGGATTTTAAACTATGACTCCCACCGGCTTTGCGTGCAGCTGCAGATACCGTTCCACTGGCAATCTCCACAGATGCTTTCACGCACACTTGCATCAATGATCTTTTCCTGGATCAGCTTCGCAAACTTCAGGAAATCCAATACCTGTCCTTCTGAAAGTCCACAGGTTTTCAATACTTCTCTGTCATATGCTTCCACCTTATCCCTGGAATTACACAGATGCTCCTCATTGTTCGGGCATCTGGAACAGATCTCGTCCGTGTGAACTACCAGTTTTACCGGAACATTCTGTCGAAAGATTCCCAGCATCTTCTCCATATGTGCCGAAAAGCCCTCGCTGTAACCTTTTCCTATAAAATATGCCAGGCACATTCCGTGATGTGGCCGTATCGGAATGGCCTGTACTTCTTGATTACTGGAAAGACACATACTTACGAATCTTTCTGGATAAGACGAATGCAAGTGCAATCTTCACAAGATCCGGAATGATAAATGGAATCACGCACCAGCCTAAGACCGTTCCAAGACCTACTGCACCTGTATTTCTTGCGTACACTACCATAAACCATGCTGTTCCAAGTGCGTAGCACACGATCAGCCCCACAACCATGGATATAATCTGAACAACCGGTTTGCTGCCCAGCAGAGCTTCCATACCCCACATAACCAACGCAGAAAATAAGAATCCGACAATATAACCACCGGTTGTATTCAGGATAACGCCAATTCCGCCGCTAAAGCCGGCAAATACAGGGACACCGATTGCTCCCAGAAGAATATAGATCAGTACAGCAAGCGATCCTCTCTTTCCCCCCAGCACGCCAACTGCCATGAACACACCAAACGTCTGTAAGGTAAATGGCACTGCCATAGGAATCGATATCCAGGAACAGATTGCCATAAGGACTGCAAAGATAGCAATATATGCCATATCGTATGTTTTACTTCTTGTTGCTTCCATAGAACTCATAATAGCTCCTCCTAATGATGTAAATACTTTTTATACGACAACAATTTAACATACTATCCTTTCATTGTCAACCTTGTTTGATATTTGGTTTACAATTAATTACTTTTTTTAGCGGCCTTATATGCTTTTCTCTCTTTTTCCAGAATTGGCTGGAATCTATCTACTTCCTTAGCAATCGTATTATGTAAGAGAAGCATACAGATTAAGTTTGGAATCGCCATTAATGCATTCATAATATCAGAAATGTTCCATACAAGATCCAATGTTTGTGTAGCACCGATATATACGACCAGGGAGAAAACTACTCGGTATACAATATTGTATTTGTGATTCTGGAATAAATATTCAAATGCTTTCTCACCATGATATTCCCATCCGAGAATCGTGGAAAATGCAAAAAGAATAATTCCAATTGTAACCAGATATTTTCCGACTGGTCCAAGAATTGATTCAAATGCTGCAATCGTAAGCTGAACACCCTGAAGTGGTTCACCTGCTGCATTTGTAGTTCCAAGTACACCAGATGCTGCAATCGCAATTCCTGTAATGGAGCATACGACAATGGTATCAAAAAATGTACCTGTCATATTAATATAACCCTGTCTTACCGGATCGTCTGTCGTAGCTGCGGCAGCAGTAATGGCAGCAGAACCAAGACCTGCTTCATTGGAGAACACACCACGTGCTACACCATAACGGATAGAATTCATTACGGATACTGTAATGGTTCCAAGTACACCACCGCCAATTGCCTTTGGATTAAATGCCATTCCAAAGATCATATACAGACCATGTGGAATGTTCTGCCAATTGCCGATAATAACGATCAGACCAGCAATCACATAGAAGATAGCCATTCCAGGTACAACCACGGAAGATACTTTAGAAATAGAAGTAATACCGCCCAGAATGATTACAAGTGCAAGTACCGTAAGTATAATTCCGGTAATCCATGCAGGTATATTGAAAGCCTCTGTCACAGAACCAGCGATAGAATTGGCCTGAGTCATATTTCCGATTCCAAAAGATGCCAAGACAGAGAATAATGCAAATAAAAATCCCATCGTTTTGCCAAATGTTTTATTCTTAAATGCATTTTTCATTGTATACATTGGTCCGCCAGACATCTCGCCCTTCTCATTGACTTCACGATATTTGATTGCCAACATACATTCGCTGAACTTTGAAGTCAGTCCGAAGCATGCGGAGATCCACATCCACACCAAAGCTCCTGGACCACCTGAGAACATGGCAGTTGCCACACCAATAATATTACCTGTTCCAATCGTAGCAGCAAGCGCCGTCATTAACGCAGAAAACGGGGATACATCACCTGTTCCTCTCTTTTTAGTTCTTGCCTCTTTACTTAATACGCTGTGCAACGCATATCCAAGATTCCTCCACGGAAGAAATTTCAACCGCACTGTAAGAAAAATACCCGTACCGACAAGCAGTACCAACATCACAGGTCCCCATACAAAGGAATCAATCGCCCCAACAATTTCATTAACTCTCTCCATAACTCTACACCTTCCTTTCTCAAACTATGGGATAA
>NZ_JBNPLX010000040.1:0-20654 GCF_050313695.1 Bariatricus sp. SGI.161 | reverse complement strand
GTTTTAGTAAACTCTCACATTCATCAATAATATTTACTATTTCTGCTTTTTATAGCAAATGTCGAAACGGAATAATTAAAATGCGCAGGATTCCATAAAAAATCCTTTTTCCTACACTCTGTTCTATTATTTGATAATTTTCTCCATCAATAATCGTTCCGTCCGGAGCAACTTGTCTACTTTTCAGTTTCAATTTCTCTGTATGTCCACGGAGAGTTTCATTAAGTTCCTTGCATTCTATAAACAGCATCATTTCTGTATCAAGATACACACTCCTCATATCAAGATTGCAGGATCCTACTATACTGAGCGTATCTCCTGCCAATACAGTCTTTGTATGTAATGCCTGCGCTCCTAGATATTCATAAACATAACTTCCTGTCTGTCTCACATTTTTCTTCTGATTCAAATAATCCGTACATCCGAAAGGATTGGCACCACTTTCTACCGCATTGATTATCAACTCTGTCTTCACACTTTTCGAACATATTGCTTTCAAATCACCATACATTTTCTGATTGCATATAACATAAGGGGTTTGTATCACAATGTTGTCCGCTTCTTTCATCTTATTTACCATCCTGTCCCAAACCTGTGGCTGTTTATTATACGGATCTAAAGGGTTGGTGCAAAGTTCAATACTTTCTGTCTCAATCGTTTCTTCAAACCAATCGATTTCACAAAAAGCTTCTGGATATTTTTCTCTGACTTCCTGATAGTGTTCTCTTAATCTGCCATTAATTCCTTCATGTTTTCCAGACATTCTACAGCAGGAAAGATTCCATATATTTTTGAAATAATCTTGAATCTGATTGTAAGAATTACCCTCACCCGGAACCGTTTCATAGACCAGAATATCCCTATCCTCATTATATGAGTCGATATAATTACCAAGAAATAAATCATCTGTGTTTCTTCCGCCAAGGATATATGCAAAATCATCTGCAATCAAATATTTGTCATGCATTCTGTAATTATTTTTCCACGGTTTTATCAGCGTAATAGGATTGTATAGCTTAACCTCCACATTTTCATGCGACGTAAGTTCCCGAAAATTTCTACTTCCTCTCAAATATAATGTTCCATTTATGCCATCAACTAATATCTGAACCTTTACACCTCTATCTGCAGCATTTAATAGTGCAGCCATCATATCCTGACCACTGTTATCGTCACGAAAATCAAAAGTTGCAAGCACGATATTTTCTTTTGCCGATTCGATTAAACGGAGCCGCCACACCAACGCATCCACATTATTTTCTATATTTAATATCCTCTCCTGTCCAGCCATATTTAACGCCCTTTCACACTCTCTGTTTTCTTCATCAGCTCGTTTGTGATACAGCGGCGGGATCACCAGACATACTATCAAATAAAAGAACCATATTCTCAAAATACCTTTTATCATCTTTCCGAATTTTTTCATTATTCTACACCATTGTATCCTTCGACATTTTATGCTACGATATAAAAAAACAAAAAGCGAGTTGATATATATGAACCATACAAAATCTGCCATCATAGATGCTTTCTGGCAGTTGTTGGAAGAACGTCCCTACACCAAGATTACTGTAAGGGATATCGTAGAACTCTGCCAAGTCAATCGGAACACCTTTTACTATCATTTTCATGACATTCCTGAGCTTCTGGAAACTACGATAAAATCTGATGTAGATCAAATCATCCAGACTAACGGACATTTTGGTTCACCGGCGGATTGCTTGATTCCAATTGTTGAGCGTTGCTTAAAACGTAAAAAAGCCATGCTCCATATATACCGTTCTGTGAAACGAGATATATTCCAAAGCGAATTAGAAAGAATCATACTCTACACAGTAACTCAATATGTACATACTGTTACCAAAGATTTGAATATTCCTTCTGAAGATAAAACTATCCTAATACAGTACTATAAATGTTGCCTTCTTGGATACACATTAGATTGGCTGGACAAAAACATGAACTTTGACCTTTTGAAGTCAGTTACTCGTATTACTGATTTGATTGGAGATTCTTTGAAGCAGGCATTTCTTGAATTGTCCGAATCTTCAAGGACATAATACCCGATTAGATTGAGCACCGCTTCAACTTGACGGTGCTCTTTACATTAGTGGGGCAAATATTCTCAAGATTTCCTGAAATACCCTTATTGGCAACCTTTCTATACACTCTTCTAATGTAATCTGCGTGCACTCATTCAATGTATCAAAATAATCTTTTTTAATTTGTAATACTGCCTTACTGTTATACATCCATACTCCACATTCGAAATGCAGATAGAGGCTTCTAAAATCTAAATTCGTTGTTCCTACAGTCGCTATCTGGTCATCGGAAACAAATATTTTAGAATGCATAAATCCTTTTGAATATTCATATATTTTCACACCACCATATATCAATTCCCTGTAAAATGATCGTGTAGTCAAATGAATCAAGGCCTTGTCATAAATATGAGGAGTGATAATCCGCACATCTACACCGCTTTTAGCCGCTAAGCACAATGCAGATACCATGCTGTCATCGACAATCAAATATGGCGTACAGATATAGACATAATCCTTAGCATTATTTATAATCTGAAGATATACATGTTCTCCCACGTTTTCATTATCCACAGGACTATCCGAATAGGGTTGTACAAATCCATCTGATTCTATTCTTTCATCTACTTCATTTTTTGGGAAAAAGCACTCTATGTCATCTGGTATTCCACAACATAATTCCCACATTTCCAAAAACATTAATGTCAAACTCCATGCAGCTTTCCCTTTGATTTGTATAACTGCATCTTTCCAATACCCATGTTTTTCATAAGTATTGATGTACTCATCAGACAGATTTAAGCCTCCAGTAAAAGCAACCTTCCCATCAATTACAGTAATTTTCCTATGATCCCGATTATTCTGAATAGCCGTAAGAACAGGACGAAATGGATTAAACACTTCACATTTAATACCAATATTTTTCAATTGCATCGCATAGTCTTTCGGTAGTGCGAGAAAACATCCAATATCATCATAAATAACTCGCACCTCAACACCTTGAGAAACCTTTTCTTTCAAAATATCCAAAATAGACTGCCACATCAATCCTTCTTTTATAATAAAGTATTCTATAAAAATATATTTTTGTGCCTTTTTCAATTCCTCCAGGAAAATAGGAAAAAATTTCTCTCCCGGCGAAAGGTACTCAGTCTGGGTATCATCATAAACAGGAAAACCAGCATACTTTAGATACCGGATCTGTGGTATATGAGCAGGAGCCTCATAATATGCAGATTTTTCTGCACTTCCAGGTAATTCATAAAGGGTTCTGTTCTTTTGTCCGATCTGAAATATTTTCTGTTCAAATTTTCTTGTAGATGCCTGAAAATTATATAAGATATACAACAGACTTCCAAACAACGGAAACAATAAAATCAAAAAAATCCAGATTACTTTATTGGCCCCTTTGTCCTTTTTAGAAATGATATAAAGGACAAGAAACCCACTGATTATATGAACAACGCTTCGTAATACTTGTGCAATAAAGCTTTCATTTTGAAAAATAAAGAACAAAAAGCAAAGTTGTAAAATCAACAAGAATAATACTTGTACTCGTCTCAAGAGCAATGCTCTAAACCATGAACGCTTCATTTGATTCCCCACTTATTCTAAATTCTTATTTTTCTACTTATCCCCATACCGAAAGCCCCTGGTCCTACATGACAGCTGATACTGAAAGTCAGCGGATCGTATTTAACATCTTCCCAAGGAAACATCTCTTGGGCCATTTCCATCCATTCCTGATGTTCTTCTTTTTTTCCGAAGCTCCCTGCGACGCCAACATATATCTCATCACTATTTTTATGAAATTCATCTGCAATTGTTTTCATTTCCATAAGCAGACGCTTTTTACAGCTTTTTGTTCCACGCACTTTTGCATAGGCATCTAAACGTTCCCCGGCAATTACAAGCAGTGGTTTTATACTTAACAATGTGCCCATGGCAGCTCCCGCCGGAGTGACACGTCCTCCCATTTTCAAATATTCTAAGGTTTCCACGCCTACATAGACAATGGATTCATAAGCAGTTTGTTCTAAGGCTTCTTTTATTTCTTTTGCAGAACACCCTTTTTCTTTCAACATCAGTGCATCCAACACGGACTGCCTCTGGGTGACAGAAATGCGATGATTATCAACCACCTGTACTTTTTCTTCATAATCCTGTGCCAGTACCTGAGCTGTTTGACAGGAACCACTAAGTCCGCTGGACATTGGAATATATACAAGCTCATCATATTCGGATAAGAGCAGTTTATCCCACATGTCTAAAACTTCTGCTGGTGAAGGCTGAGAACTAAAAACTTCTCTTTTTTCCTCAAGGCATTGATAAAACTCCTCATGAGTTAAATCAATGCCTTCATAGTATGTTTTCCCTTCCAGAATCACCGGCATTGGAATGACATGGACACCTAGAATCTTTCCTTCTTCTTCAAAGATCCCACTGTTGCTGTCTGTTACAATCGCAACGTTCATCTCATAATCCTCCTGTGCCATTTTTATACTATTACAAATATTTCTTTAATTCATTTACTTTATCCAGCCTTTCCCATGGAAGATCCAAATCTTCTCTTCCAAAATGTCCATAAGCAGCTGTCTGTCTGTAAATAGGTCTTCTTAAAGTCAATTCTTTGATAATACCAGCTGGGCGGAAATCAAAGTTCTCTCTTACAATCTCCGTAATTCTCTCATCTGAAAGTTTTCCTGTTCCAAACGTGTCCACCATAATTGAGGTGGGCTGTGCTACACCAATAGCATAGGAAAGCTGCACCTCACATTTTTCAGCCAACCCTGACGCTACAATGTTTTTTGCCGCATAACGGGCCGCATATGATGCTGAGCGATCTACCTTAGTACAGTCCTTTCCCGAAAAAGCTCCACCACCATGCCGCGCATATCCTCCATATGTATCTACAATAATCTTACGGCCTGTCAATCCACTGTCTCCATGCGGTCCACCTATTACAAAACGGCCTGTTGGATTGATATAGAATTTTGTATTCTCGTCCACCATTCCACCAGGCAGGATTTCGTCAAACACATATTTTTTAATATCCAACTGAATCTGTTCCTGTGTTATTTCCGGATCATGCTGTGTAGAAAGCACTACGGCATCCAGTCTGAGTGGTTTGTCCTTTTCATCATATTCTACAGTTACCTGGGTTTTTCCATCTGGTCTCAAATATGGAAGTACTCCTTCTTTTCGTACTTTTGTCAGCTGCAATGCCAGCTTATGTGCAAGCTCAATGGGATAGGGCATATACGTCTTAGTCTCATTCGTCGCATATCCAAACATCATCCCCTGATCTCCGGCTCCGATGGCTTCAATCTCTTCATCCGACAAATTATGTTCTTTTGCCTCAAGAGCCTTATCCACACCCATTGCTATATCTGCCGACTGTTCATCAATGGCTGTTAACACACCACAGGTATCTGCATCAAAACCATACTCTGCATTTGTATATCCAATTTCCCTGATTGTATCTCGAACCACCTTCTGGATATCTACATATGCATTGGAAGTAATTTCTCCCATTACCATAACAAGACCCGTAGTCGTTACCGTCTCACACGCCACCCGGCTCATAGGATCCTGCTTCAACAATTCATCCAGCACGGCATCTGAAATAGCATCACACATTTTATCTGGATGCCCTTCTGTGACAGACTCCGATGTAAAAAATCGTTTACTTTTATTCATTTTTCATTTCCTTTCATCTTTTTTCCGATTACCTGAATAAATACTTTGATATTCAAATTCATAGTTGTTTCTTTAATTTGCGATTCCCTTTTTCGCTCTGTTCTCTTTCCAAAGTTCATCTGCAACTGGCTTCCAATTCTTCGCATACTGGTCACATTTTGCACAAAGATGTTCTGCTGTTTCTGGAGATTGAAGATCTGTTGAGTGAGCTCCTGATTTTTCAACCATTGCGCGAAGCTTGTCAGGATTTTCCAGCATAGGACACGGACGAAGCATATTATCATTAAATGGCTGATTATCATGGTAAGCCATCATCATCGGTGACTGCAGTGCTTCCAGAAGCGTCTTTTCCCGAATATTAGAATCTGAATAATGGATAAATACGCAAGGATCGATATCACCGTTAGCATTAATATGTAAGTAGCGATGACCACCAGCGATACATCCGCCAACATATTCTGCATCATTCTGAAAATCCAGTGCAAATAATGGCTTTGTGGCACGATAACGACGGATTTTCTCATAAACTCCGGTACGCTGCTGCGGTGTAGGCATCAACTCTGGAACAGCATCGTTTCCTACCGGCATATAATGGAAATACCATACAAAATAGGCACCCATTTCAATCAATGTATCATAGAATTCCTCTGATGTAATTGAATCATAATTGGCACTGGTATAGCAGCAAGAGATTCCATAAATCAGTTTCTTTCTTCTGAGAAGTTCCATGGCTTTACGTACTTTCTGATATACACCAGCTCCACGTCGTCCATCAGTTGCCTCTTCAAATCCTTCCAGAGAAATGGCTGGTACAAAATTACCTACACGGAGCATTTCATCCGCAAATTCTTCGTCAATCAATGTTGAATTTGTAAAGCAAAGGAATACGCAATCCGAATGCTTTTCACAGATCCGAATCAAGTCTTTTTTACGAACCAGCGGCTCCCCACCAGTGTAAATGTACAAATAAACGCCCAATTCTTTTCCCTGGCAGATAATATCATCAATCTCATCATAAGTAAGATTTAATTTGTGTCCATATTCCGCTGCCCAACAACCCGTACAGTGCAGATTACAGGCCGATGTGGGATCCAGAAGGATAGCCCATGGAATATTACAGTTATACTTCTTTCTCAGTTCTTCTTCCTTTTTCCAGCCAACCAGACTGGCATTAATAAAAAGATTCACGGCAAGTGTCTTAGTCACATTGGGATCTACCTCTTTAAAAAGACGGCGGATATAGCTATAATAAGGATGTTCCGGATCTGTAATTGCTTCCCGAATAATTTTTCTCTGAGAAATAAATTCACCATCAGCAAATTTGTCCGCCCAGTCCATCATCTTCGGCATATGCTTATCCGGATCCTTGTAAATATAATTGAATGTCTGCTCAATTCCCAGTTTCTTTAAAGTATTTGATGCGTTCATAATAGAGTTCCTCCTAAGATTTTATATTTGTTAATAATAAATTTTACTTAAACATGCTATTCTTCCCAGTCAGTATCTTCCTCGTTCTTTTCCTGTCCTTGGATTTGTTTTGCAATCTTCACCGTCTCCTTGACCGTGAGATGGTTCATGAGACCTTCTGCAAAGAAACCGCATCCAATAATGACATGACTGATTTGACTTTCTTGAAACGGCTTTATTATAATTAAGATACCAAAAGTAGCTACAATGATGGAAAGTGTCAATATCCATTTCCATATTTCAAGTCCAAATACTTTTGCGTCTTTTGCAGTCTGAACTTTTAATACAGCATCAAGCAAAATCAACAATCCAAGTCCTGGTGAAAGATATGAACGGATACGCAAATTGCATCCAAGCACTATCACACCAAGCACTATCAGGAATATTCCACAAGCCAGATCATATTGGAAAGCCAGATCATACAAATCATTTGAAAGATATCCAATAATCTTAACAATTCCATAAGCAACTAAGATGATGCCCCCTGTGATACATAGCACCAGTGGGGATATAGATGGTATTGTCATACATACGATTCCAACTATATAGAAAATAATTGAAATCAAAACATACCCATCTCTTGCCATACGAATCTTTTTCAATATTTTCACCTCCATTCTCTTTTTCTGCCTAAATTCTACATATTATTTCATTCTTCTTCTATGGGCAAACATCTTCTATTTATCCAAAAACTAGGCAAACTTAACATGTTTGTCTGGATTCATTCAAAGTCCAAGATCAATAAAAGCTTCCCATTGCCGACATAAATTTCGACAACGGGAAGCTTTTGCTTATTTGTTTATCATGGAAAAGAATATGATTATTTCAATTTTTTCAAACTCAAATAACATGATATTCTTTCAGCAGTTTTTCCACATCTGTGTTTTTGATAAAGTCTAAAGCCTTTTTAACAGCAATCTTTTCCTTGATTCCCAGCTTCATCTCAGTCAGTGGTTCTCCATCACGCAATTTGACAGTCGCATTCAAAAGATCCCTCACATCATATGTGCTGCCCCAAACCTCCGGAACTCCACGGTCTACATTAAGCAAGGTATAAACAGCCTCCATACCGGTACGCATGGAATACTCTGTTGTAAAAATAGTATCCCTTGCGGTCTCGGCAAACTGCCCAATAAATGCAAAGTTTACTGCTCCATCAGGCACAACTTTTGGACGATCCGTATCATTACGAGGCATGAAAAAGGCATCAATATAAGGCATCATGACCGGAACTGTGTTTGCACTGTTCTCAGCCAGTTCTTCGATCTCGTTTTCCGGCACACCAATATGGTACAGCCATTCCATACAGATCTCTTTTCCTGTACAATCTCTCATTGGCTTTTTGACATAGTCACCAGGTTTGTCATTAAAGAGCGCATATACCCAAACGAGACAATGGTCTTTTGGCTGGGAACGGAACTGTGGCTGACGGTTAATCGTCCAACTCAAAAGCCAGCTGGAATCTTTTACAGATACAATACCGCCAGTGACCACTTTACCAGTAAACGGATCTCGTTTGCAGATATTTGTGATATATGGAATAATTCTTTGATCCAGTGTCTCCACAGTGGCACTCATCCAGTTACACAGCTCACTGTCATAACAGAATTTATCAGGGTTTCCAAAGTCAGGACTCTGGGCGGCAATACGTCTCCACATATCCCATCCGCCACCTGGCTTGATTTCCGGATTATATGGAGCCGGCGTATTCTGGGATCCCATTGCAGAGTTTTCCACACATCCACCATTTGTGATGAACACAAGATCATCCTCTGTGAGGTCTACGAAACGTGTTTCACCTTCCGCCTCAAGTTCAATACGGGTAGCCTGCTTTCTGTTGGATGTAACATCAAACTCAACATTTACAACCTTTGTATTATAGTGGAATACGACACCGGCATTTTCCAGATATTTTACCATCGGAAGGATCATACTCTCATACTGATTATATTTTGTAAAACGCAGAGCCGTGAAGTCAGGAAGACCTCCGATATGGTGGATATAGCGCTTAATATAACGCTTCATTTCCAGTGCACTGTGCCAGTTTTCAAACGCAAACATCGTCCGCCAGTACAGCCAGAAATTTGAATCAAATACCTCGTCGTCAAAATATTCATCGATACGTTTATCATACAATTCTTCATCCGGAGTGAAGAACAGCCTCATGATCTCCATCTGTGCTTTGTCTGAAACTGCAAATTTCTTATCTGTATGTGCATCCTGTCCCCGGTTGACAGTCGCACGGCAAAGAGAGTAATTCGGATCTTCTTTATTGAGCCAATAATACTCATCCAGTACACTGACTCCCTCAGTTTCAATAGATGGGATAGAACGGAACAAATCCCACATAACTTCAAAATGGTTATCCATTTCACGTCCGCCACGCATTACATAACCTACACCCGGATATTCAAACCCATCACAGGCACCACCAGGAATCGGATCTTTTTCAAAAATGTGTATACGTTCACCTTTCATCTGACCATCACGGACAAGGTAACATGCGGCTGAAAGTGCTGCCAGCCCTGTACCAATAATATAAGCTGACTTGTGATCTACTCCTTCTGGTTTCTTCGGATGAGCAAAAGCTTCATAGTTTCCACTTGAATAATACATAATCATACCTCCTGAATTTCAATTCGTTATATATGTTTTTCAATTACATCCTCAATATACATTGAATGATAACTACTCACAATCAACAGAATAGCCCCATCATCGAATTCTTCGATGACAGGGCTATATTGTTGTTTTTTTCGACAAACTTCATCATTTGCTGATATTATCATATGGCTTATCAATCCGGCATTTTTCAAGCATACGAATGATATCTCCCTCTATTAAATTACTCAGTCTGAAAATCATCTTTTCCGGTGACGGTTTCATGTCCTTCCGTATCCAGTCCAGCATCATACCCACAAAAGCATACTTGTAAAAATCGGCAATAAATTTTTTATCCTCCTCCCTGACACTCATGCCTTGTGCGCATTCTTCAACAACATTAATAATCAATTGATAAACAACCCTGTACAGATATTGAATAATCTGTTCCTGACTGACATGACGGTAAACATTAAGTATAAAAGGCTTGTTTTCTTCTACGGCATGAAAAATATTCAGAAATCCCTGTTCCCATGTATCATATGTAGTATTTCCATTTGCTGCTATGCGGGAATCCTCCTCACAGGACCATTCAATGAGGTCATAAATATCTTTGAAATGATAATAAAAAGTTGCACGGTTGACACCGCAGTCTTCTGTAATATCACTAATTGTAATTTTGGTAACCGGCTTTTTCAGTAACATCTTTTTGAGAGATGCCTCTAATGCTCTTTTTGTAATATCCGACACTTATCAATCCCTCCTGTTCTGTATATCATTCCATTCGTTTGAAAATTATTATACACTAACTCACATATTTCCCACAATGAACAAAAAATAAAGCACTGAAACTTCCTAAAACCAAAAAAATTCAGTACTTTATTGTAGATAAATCAAATTACAAATGACAAATCAGCCAATGCCTGATATCGTCATAAACGTCTTCTTTGTCTGTCTCATTGATCAATTCATGTCTGTCATTTTTATAAAGTTTTATCGAAATATCCTTAATTCCTGCTTTTTTGTAGATTTCATAAACATGTTTAACTGCTTTTCCATAATTACCAACAGGGTCTTCTTCTCCTGCAATCAAAAACACAGGAAGGTCCTTCGGGATTTTTGCAATATTATCTGAATTCTGTATGAATGACAGCACGTCCAATAAAGTACGGTATCCATTTACCGTAAAAGAATATGTACAATACTTATCCGTATTATATTTATCAACAATAGTTTCATCCTTTGTAAGCCAATCATTTGATGTCCTGACGTTTGGAATATGATCATTAAATTTGCTGAAAAACATATTTTTCAGCATCTTGGATCTATAGCGGTCTCCCTTAAAGAATTTAGTCAGCGATACCATTATTTTACCAGCTTTCAGTACACTTCCAGACTGGTTGCCTGTTCCGGAAATAATCACTCCATCCAACTCATTTCCATATGTCATTATATAGCGCCTTGCCATAAATGACCCCATACTGTGTCCAAACAAGAAGTAAGGAACATTAGGGTAATTTTTCTTTGCAAAACGGGTTACTTCATATAAATCTGCAACGACAGTTTCACTCATGTTGCTTGGACAAAAATACCCCAAATTGTCATCTGTTTTTGCCGTTTCTCCATGACCAAGATGGTCATTCCCAATTACAAGAATACCCTGTCTGTTTAGGTATCTGGCGAATTGATCATATCGTTTAATATATTCAATCATTCCATGTGAAATCTGGACAATTCCAATTACTGGCATATTTGGCTCCCAAATAACAACGTGCAGATGATTTTTTCCATCCGTGGATGGCAAATAAAATTCCTTCATTATACTACCTCCTAGTATTCTTATCTCCAGAAATATACTTTTAAATTCTATATACATTATTTCAAGTATCCTCTATTTCAGCATATCAGATATCCTCTCAACGACAATAGGCAAACACCTTTGCTATATTAAAAATATGGACATTCATACAAGGTATGTCTAATAATTTTTAAATTATTGTTTCATGAATCTTCGCCATAACAAATAAACTACTAAAAATTGCCTTTAAATATGAGGGGAGAAACATTCATCATTTGAAACATTTCTCCCCTGTAGTGTTTTCCCTGCAATATGAACTATAGAACTCTTCTTGCTCTTCAGTACTTATGCAAGCCATAGAAACAATCAGAAATACAACCAATATTGTTTTTTCTATTCTTCTCACATAGTTCCTTCCGGACATAAGAAACCGGCAGGTATTTCACTGCCGGAAAATATTGGTTATAAACCATAATTTAAAATGTGGTCAGTCAGATGACTGGTAGTTCTTATTTAACATCGGACATTCCTCTAACATTTTCTGTTATACTGTAACAAATCTTCCTTTGAATGATGTGTAGCAATAGCTACCTCAATCACTATATCAAAGTTGGTCAGCTGTCGAAATGCGTGATCAGCTCTAGTGAAATGGGTGGTCAGCCGTTAGCGAAACGAGCGGTCAGTTCAGCCAAAATTTGCAAAGATAAGAAAAAGGGCAAAAAGAAACCTCCGTATAAATCAAATCATACGAAGGTAATATACGCTTTATACTCTGTTGTCACTTAAAGAAATAATCTTTTCCGAAAGTTGTCTTATTTCTGACTGCTTTACTTTCAAATCCTTTGATTGTGTTTCTTCTTCAGAGAGAGACGCATACAAATGAATGGTATTTGCTGCATCCCATATCTCCTGACAAGTCTTTTTCTGTCTGTTCAACTTTTCCCCAATATTATTCACATTCTGTTGTAATTTATCTATTTGTTTTTCCTGTATTTTACAAATCCTGTTTTTTTTATAAAGATCTATGAAAACAAATAAAAGAAGTATGGCAAATAAAACTGATAGAATAATCTGCATCACATGACTCTCCTTTACATCAAATACAGTTTTACTGCATTTCGTAAGACTTCCGGCTGTATCGGAAAACTAAGAACTGTAAGTTTTCCATCTGTTTTTTGGATCTGATAGTCTTTTTCAATATCACGTGTCAGTATAATGACTGGTCTGTTTATTCCTGATCTCCAAGGTTGATCTTGTTGTTCCATCATTTCTTCTGTAACAATCCAGATGGCGGGTTTTCGTTTTCCTAGATTTTTTCGTGCTTCTTCTGCCGCCTGGCAAATTAAGATCTGCGTGGAAATCTGTTTTAATGTCATACTTAATCCATTTGCATACATCGGCTTGCTACACATAACAACAATCAGAGGATTGGATCTAAATTCCTTTTTCGTTTGGATAAAATCCAATACCGGAGTATTGTATAGACTAAAATCTTTTTCTTTATTTACATCATAATAATACTTTTTTGCAGCACGGCACATACGTAGACAGAACTGTTCAATGTCAATCCGAATATCTGTTAATCCATTCTGCACATTGGATTCATCTAACTGACAGACAGATGTTCCACAATTAATTCCAAGATGAAAGTGTATGGAGCTTTCTGTTACATCATTCAAAAATCCTTTATTTTGGTGCAGATATTCACATCGAAGTTGCCAGCACCGTTCCCCACAAATATAAGGAACTGGGTCTTTTGATGATACCTTAAAAAAATCGCCAGCATATTCATCAAACCATCTGATATACTGTCCGCCTACATCACGTGTCGGATTCTTCTGCCGATCCAACATCACCCGGCCATCCCGATATCTTTTCACAATGTCAGGAAATGCAATCCCTCCACAAATGTCTGGAAGGGTCAACGCAAGTGCCAGCGCAGACTGCCATCTTTCATCTTTAATATTCAGTTCAACTTCCTCGATACGGTTCAGAAACGTAAAGCTGACATCTCCTCGCTTCATCGTATGTCCCCCCTTAACAAAATTCACCTGCCGGAATAACCCGGCAGGTGACAAAATCATGCTCTTATGCTTTCATCATCTAAAGGCCAATATTATGCCTCTTCGCATATTATTAATAATTCTCTTTTCTCACTTCAAAGAAGCTCTGCGGATGTTTACATACAGGGCATACTTCCGGTGCTTTTGTACCAGTTACAAGATGTCCGCAATTGCGGCATTCCCACATAACAATACCAGCTTTTTCAAATACCTGTTTCGCTTCTACGTTATGAAGAAGTGCACGATATCTCTCTTCATGTGCTTTTTCAATGGCTCCAACACCTCTGAACTGCTCTGCAAGTTCATGGAACCCTTCTTCATCAGCTTCTTTCGCCATACGGTCATACATATCGGTCCATTCAAAATTTTCACCCTCTGCTGCATGGAGAAGATTTTCAGCTGTATCGCCTAATTCCCCAAGCGCTTTGAACCATAATTTTGCATGCTCTTTTTCGTTTTCAGCTGTCTGTAAAAATAATGCTGCAATCTGCTCATATCCGGCTTTCTTAGCAACAGATGCAAAATATGTATATTTATTACGAGCCTGAGATTCTCCGGCAAATGCTTCCCAGAGATTTTTTTCTGTTTTAGAACCGGCAAATGGATTCTTTGCTTCTGCAACAGGTGTTTCTTCTATTTTTACAAATTTGTCTGCTCCCTGTTTGCATACCGGACATTTAAAATCTTCTGTCATAGGTCCTTCATGAACATAACCACATACTGTACATTTCCATTTTTCCATTTTTAATTCCTCCGTTTTCTCGTTAAAATGAATTGATTTTAATAAAAATTCCACTTCTTCCTGTGGAATATCCGGATAGCTCCTGATTACATCCAGAAATTGTTTTGTATTGCCGCTTTGCGGCAACATGAATCCTGCTTCCCTGCACAGATCTTCTGCCATTAAACGGCTTGACTTTTCAACTGCCACACTTAAAGCATCCGGTAATTCTGCTGCTATGCATTCAGCCTGTGCTTTACTCTGAATTAATCCTCGAAGTGCTTCTACCACATGATCTTCTTTCTTCTGCTGAGGTGGGCAATTCTTTGGCACCATTGATATTGCGGAAGAAGGACAGGCATCTGCACAAGCCCCGCAGCCAATACACTTATTTACATCAATGATACTGTTCTCTGTATCTGTTGCACCTGTAGGACAAACATACAGGCAAAGACAGTCCTTGGTACATAATCTAAGATTTCTAACCGCATATTTATCAGCCACTACTACGCCCTCCTTTCCATTTTTTCGAACTTCCAACTCGGAACTTTACATACCGGACAAAGCTCCGGAGCGGAATCTCCTACGTAAACAAACCCGCAAACCGTACAAACATATACACCAGTATTTTCCAGCATCTTCTCACCTTCTGCTTCATAACGGGATAAAAGGGATTTGAGCATGCGAGTTACTTTTTCGCTCCACACCTGGCATCTCAACGCTCCTCTGTCCGGTTTTTCGGAAGAAACAGAATTGCCATAGGGATATCCCACCGTGAGATCAGTTTCGATCAGATCCAGTAATTTCTGAACATTAGCTTCTTCTACCGGTTCCGCCTTGGATTTAAAAAAGTCAGCAAGTTTTTTAAATGCGTCAGCCTGATCCTGAAGATACTGTTTTTCACATCCTCTGGACAAATTAGAACATATAATACTCATTTCCATTGCAGATAATTCTTTTTCCACATGTGGTTTTTCTAATTTCTCCTGAGTTACAGTCTGACCCTCGTCCTTTTTCTCACGAAAAGCTTCTTTTCCTGCGCCGCACCATGGACACTTCCAGTTTTCCGGAAGTTCTTCCCATTTTGTTCCCGGGGCAATTCCCGCCTCCGGAATACCTTTTGCTTCGTCATATGTATACGAGCAAACAGAACATACCATTTGTTTCATCTGTTATCACACCTCCTTATTTGATTATAACAAACCACATATTTTCTTCCGTGATGTTATCACCAAATTAGTGTTACTCTCCACAATGATGTTCACCGCAGCCATGCTCTCCACAATTATGATTCTCTCCATGATGCTGATTATGGTGATTACACATTATGTTCGGGTTATATGCAAGATTTCCGTCAAGGAGAGCGGCGACTGCATCGTCTGAATTTCCGGACACACCTCCATAAAGCTTGATATTTGCTGCTTCCAGAGCTGCCTTGGCACCTCCACCGATACCACCGCAGATCAGAACATCTGCATTCAGCGCAGTCAGTATGCCAGCCAATGCACCATGGCCGCTGCCATTCGTATCTACAATCTTTGAATCGATGATCTTTCCTTCCTGCACATCATAGACCTTGAACTGTTCGGTATGACCGAAGTGCTGGAAAATCTGTCCTTTCTCATAAGTCACTGCCACTCTCATAATATGTTCTCCTTTTTCTATTTTATATTGCTGATAAACCATCTGTTTGAAACAGCCATGCTGACCGCAATTCGCACTCTGTCCGTTGCAAAGCCAGAAATCTCCGCCTTCGATCCGAAGCGGACGTCCATCTACAATAGCATCTGCCAGCTTTTTCCTCGCACTTTCGTAGATTCTCTGTACCGTTGTTCTTGCGATCTGCATAAAAGCCGCACATTGTTCCTGACTGAAACCTTGTTTATCAATCAGACGAATCGTTTCATACTCATCCACAGCCAAAATGACCGGTTCTCTTTCTGTTTTTATATCAACGGGCGAAAACTCCAATATCTGTGGAAAGTGGCAGACTTTTCTGCATTTCATAGGTCTTGGCATAAAACTCCCCCTTTGGAAAACCTTTTCTCACAGTATAAGCCGTTTTCGGGCATATGTCAACAATATATTTGACATATGCCCAAAACAAAGATATAATAATAAACAATGCAAGGAGGAATGGAACATGAAATTTGAAAACTATTTTCCCATATGGAATCAACTGACTGCAGATCAGAAAAATCGTACCCAGAAAGGGCTTATTACACGAAAAGTCGAGAAAGGAACCATCATTCATAATGGAAACATGGACTGTACCGGTCTTCTTCTTGTCAAGTCCGGACAGCTTCGTGCATATATTCTCTCTGATGAGGGGCGTGAGATTACCATTTATCGCCTGTTTGATAGAGATATGTGCCTGTTTTCCGCCTCCTGCATGATGCGTTCCATTCAGTTTGACGTGACCATTGAGGCAGAAAAGGATACCGAGTTTTGGATCATTCCGACCGAAATCTATAAAAGCATTATGGAAGAATCCGCACCCGTGGCAAATTATACCAATGAACTGATGGCTGCCCGTTTTTCTGATGTCATGTGGCTGATCGAGCAGATCATGTGGAAAAGCCTTGATAAAAGGGTTGCATCTTTTCTTCTGGAAGAATCTTCGATTGAAGAAAGTGATAAATTGAAACTGACTCATGAAGCCATTGCCAATCATCTGGGTACACACCGGGAAGTCATTACACGAATGCTCCGCTATTTTCAAAGCGAAGGCATGGTCAAACTGTCTCGTGGTACCGTAACGATTCTGAATAAAGAAAAATTAGAACATTTACAAAATGTATAAACGAATGCCCATCTTCAACCTTTAAACATTGAAGATGGGCATATATTTTACTGATCCATTCCGCAGGCAGTTGCTGTTTCAATGAGACACCGGTCATGCATCACCGCATCGTAAAAACGGAATCCTCCTGAGAAGTTATAGGCTTTATATCCGTTTCCTTCCAATATACGTGTTCCGATATAGCTTCTAAGTCCACTTTGACAGATCACATAAACGGGTTTATCTTTTTCAATCTCATCCAGACGTTCCCGAAGTTCATCTACCGGAATATTTTTGAATCCTTCGATATGACCATTGCCATATTCTCTGACAGTTCTCACGTCCAAAAGAGTCACACTTCCATCCCGAGGTAAAAGATCAACATCCTCCAGATGCCATTGTTTCAATATGCCTTTCGAAATATTGTCTATCATAAAACCAGCCATATTCACAGGATCCTTGGCAGAAGAATACGGTGGAGCATAGGCCAGATCCAGGTCTTTAAGCTCCGTAGCTTTCATTCCCGCATGAATCGCTGTAGCCAGTACATCGATCCGTTTGTCCACCCCTTCGTAGCCAACAATCTGAGCCCCCAGAAGACGATATGTTTCTTTTTCAAAAACAACTTTCATGGTCATCACCTTGCCTCCCGGATAATAACCGGCATGGCTCATAGGTGAAAGGATTACCGTATCTACATCGAGACCGGCTTTCCTTGCATTGGTTTCATTGATTCCTGTAGTCGCTGCTGTCATATCAAATACTTTAATGACAGAACTGCCCTGACTGCCCGGATATCTGCTGTCACCACCACAAATATTGTCCGCAATGATGCGTCCCTGTTTATTGGCAGGTCCTGCCAGAGAGATCAATGCTTCCTGCCCGGTCACATAATGTTTCACCTGTACTGCATCGCCGGCAGCAAAAATATCCGGTGCAGAAGTTTCCATCCGGTCATTTACGACAATACTGCCTTTGATTCCCAATTCCAGTCCTGCGTCTTTTGCAAGATGTGTATCCGGGGTAACGCCAATTGCCAGAACTACCATATCTGCATGCAGCGGCATCTCATCTTTCAACAAAATATCTATTCCGCCATCTTTTTCTTCAAATCCTTCTACCGTATGTCCCAAAGCAAGCTTCACTCCATGTTTCCGCATCTCACTGTGGATAAAAGAAGCCATATCTGCATCAAAAGGATTCATAAGCTGTTTTGGACGCTGGACAATGGTCACATCCATGCCAAGTTCCTTTAAGTTTTCTGCCAGTTCCAAGCCGATGAAACCACCACCGGCTAATACGGCAGACTTTGGCTGATTCTTGTTGATATACTCTTTGATATGGAAGGTATCCTCTACCGTACGGAGGGTAAATACTTTTTCAATTCCTACACCCGGAAGCCGTGGCTGTGTTGGTTTCGCACCCGGAGAGAGAATCAATTTATCATAGGATTCCTCAAATTCTTCACCGGTTTTCAAATTCCTTACCGAAATTGTTTTTTGATCCGGATGGATCGCAGTCACCTCATGGTGGACTTTCATATTGATTCGGAAGCGGGAAAAGAAACTTTCCGGTGTCTGAAGTGTCAGCTCCTCCGGATCTGTAATCACACCTCCAATATAATACGGCAGTCCACAATTTGCGTAGGATATATATCCCGAACGTTCAAATACCGTGATTTCTGCAGTTTCATCTAATCTGCGGATGCGTGCAGCTGCGGTTGCACCACCTGCCACACCGCCTACAATTAATACCTTCATCTTATCGTTCCACCTTTCCTATATAGGAAGAAATTCCTCCAATGTTAGTTACGTTTGAATATCCCATACGTTTCAACGTATTTACTGCCTGGCTGCTTCGGGAACCAGAATAGCAATAGACAAATAAAGGTGTCTCTTTTGTTGTGACCACTGATGTAACCTTATCTATCATCTGCAGTGGTACATTTTTACTTTTCGGAACATGTCCTTCTTTATATTCCTGGGGTGTACGCACATCCAGTAAAACAGCTCCTGAAACGGATTGATACTCTTTTATGCCCTCATTGATATCTTTTTGTTTGAACAGATCAAAAAATCCCATATTTATGACCCTCCTTACAGCATCGCAAGAATTGCGTTCTTGGGTTTTGCTCCCATAGATTGATTGACAATTTTTCCATCTTTGATAACAATCAGTGTAGGAATGCTCATAACGCGAAACTGGCTTGCAAGCTCCGGCTGCTCATCTACATTGATTTTTCCAATTTTGATATCAGAGCGTTCCCCTGCGATCTCTTCCAGGATTGGACCTACCATACGGCAGGGGCCACACCACGGAGCCCAGAAATCCAAAAGTACCGGTTTGTCGGAATTTATAATTTCATTCTGAAAATTGTTTCTAGTGATATTGATAACAGACATATGATCGTCCTCCTTTTTCTTTTATGATCTTACTATATCAAAATCATTTTTAATCTTCTGTGATGATGTTACGGTTCTGAAACAGTATCTCCTGTCCAGTCATTAATGCCGCCAATTTCTACAATATTCGTATATCCCAATTCTGCCAGTTTTCCAGAAGCCTGTTTGCTTCGGTTTCCACTGCGGCAGTACACCAGAATCAGCTGATCCTTGTCCGGCAGTTCCTGAATATCCTCTGAACCAATCGTTTCGTTTGGAATATTAATTGCATTGGGAATATGTCTTTCACGAAATTCTTCCGGTGTCCGGACATCCAGGATAATATAACCACTTTCTTCTTCCATCATGGTTACAGCCTCATCCATACTGATCTGACGATAACTGTTTTCCTGTTCATTGGATGCTGTGCAGCCTGCCAGAAATAATAAAAGCAATAAAAAGGGAATCCATCTTCTCATTATAGTTCCTCCTTGTCTTTATAATTGCAGTATACAGGATTTCTTCTTTTCTTTCTGTGATGACATCACAATTCGATAAATATGGATATCCTTTCCAGGTTTTTATAAAAGAAACCTCCGTATGAATAGAATCACACGAAGGTAATACATACATTATGCTATTGAAAAAATGTAAAACAATACTTTTAGAAATATAAAGACTGGAATTTTCTAATTTCTTTGTGTAAAGAAAATAGGAATAAAATTAGCAATTTCTGCTTTTCACTTTATTAATAATAGCTCTGATTCCCACTGTCATAAAAGATATCAAGACACAGAATATGCATAGAAATCCTGATGGTAACAGAAAGAAGTTTTCATGTTGTATTTCGCTCTTCTTGTTTCGCTTCCATCTTTAATTACTTTTTCCGTCATGTTGTTCATATGATTATCTCCTTTAATTAATTGATCCAGAGATCTGAAATACATTCGACATTAGAATCGACATTCCTATATCCGGAAGATTTTTATTATTCTCCCAATTGGAAACCGCCTGTCTGCTGACATTCAGTTTCATAGCAAACTGCTCTTGTGGTGACATGCTCCCACCACTTAACTTTGTTTGAAGTGGGGGCTTCTTAT
>NZ_JBNPLX010000039.1:0-20962 GCF_050313695.1 Bariatricus sp. SGI.161 | reverse complement strand
TATCTACAAGGCTTTACAGTCGTAAGGAACTATTTGCCTTGCGGTTTGGGCAGAGAACGGTGTGACCGTAGAGGTCACACCCTTTTTCTGCGTCCAAGGGTAGATTCTGCAATCATGGGTACTGCCAGCAGATTCTTTCCTTGTTCACATCTCTATGATATAATTAGAATAAAAAAACACGATACTGGTACTCAACAATTAGTGCACAACCACACAATGTTTGTCAGGTTGTCTGTTCAATGAAAGAAAGAATAGTCAGAGGTACGTATTATGCCAAAATCAAAATGGAATCTGAACACCATCTATATATCCGAACGTCTGCAGGAAAGTCTGCGGCCCATCGCCCACAGCGCCCTGACTGCGGTGATTGCGCCCATGGGTTACGGTAAGACCACGGCGGTGAACTGGTATCTGGCAGAATACGCCAAGATGGAACCAATCAAAATCATTCGGATCAGCGTATATTCCGATAACCTCGCCATCTTCTGGAAAAGTGCGCAGGACGCCTTTGCCCGTGAGGGCTTTGATTTCCTGCGGGATTATGCCTGCCCCACGGATGTCGCGGGCGGTGGACTGCTGGCGGATGATCTGTGCCGCGAGCTGGCGGGAGAAACAACCTGCTATGTGTTCATAGACGATTTTCACCTTCTGACAAACGAAAGCATTGCTCGTTTCCTCTGCACGCTGGCGGGGCGTCTGCCCGGAAATGTGCATCTGATCGTTGCCAGCCGTGACCGCTTTCTTCCGGCTGCGGAGGTCGTCAGGCTTGGGAACAGGGTTTATCAGATCGGCATGGAGCAGCTGCGGCTGAACCACACGGAGCTTTCCATTTATGCCCGCCGCTGCGGAGCCGGCCTCTCCGCCGCGCAAGTGGATTCTCTGCTCTATTCCAGTGAGGGCTGGTTTTCTGCTGTCTATCTGAATCTTCGGACGCTTTCCGAGCGCGGTGCGCTGCCGGACCGCAACTCCGACATTTACGCCACCTTCACTGCCGCCATGATCGACCCACTGCCGGAAAAGCAGCGGGAGTTTCTGGCGGTCATGGGTCTTGCCGATGAGTTCACTGTGGAGATGGCTCGTTTTGTCACCGAGGACGCTGACGCGGAAAAGCTGCTCTCCTTGCTGACCGCCCAGAACGCCTTCGTGACCTGCCTGCCGGACGGCGTGACCTATCGCTTTCACCACATGATGAAGGAGTGTGCCGAGCGCACCTTCCTGACACTGACGAAAGAGAAGCAGGCGCACTGCCGTGAATGTTTCGGCGCATGGTATGAGGAGCATCAGCAGTACATACAAGCCTTGACCGCCTATCGAAAAAGTGGGGATTACGACTCCCTGCTGCGTGTTGTGGAAAAGGACGCAGGCATTCTGCTTTCCTCGCTGAACCCACAGACGGTGCTTGACGACATTGCGTCGTGTCCCGTTTCCACCCTGAAAGCACATCCTCTGGCGCTCCTTGTGCTGATGCGCAGTATGTTCAACTGGCGGAATATTCCCAAAATGCTGGAATTGAAGGAGCTTTTGCTGACTGCCATACGGGAGCAGCCCGAACTGTCCCCACAGGAGCGAGGCAATCTGCTGGGTGAGTGCGACCTGATCATGAGCTTCCTCTGCTACAACGACATCAGCGCCATGAGTCGTCTTCACCGCAGCGCCAGTAGCCAGATGTCCCGCCTTGCCATCAGTATACAGAAAAGCGGCGGCTGGACCTTTGGCTCACCGTCCGTTTTGATGATGTACTATCGTGCGCCGGGCGAGCTGAAAAGCGAGCTTGCAGAGATGGACGAGTGTATGCCCCACTACTATAAAATCACCGATGGTCACGGACAGGGTGCGGAAACCATCATGCGGGCAGAGGCAGCATTCATGCAAGGGCGTTTCACGGACGCGCACATCGGGCTGGAAAGCGCCTATGCCCAGATCGAGGGCAACGGGCAGGAGAACATGGCTCTGTGCTGTGATTTTCTGGCACGGCGGCTCTCCCTGCATACGGATATGGAGCAGCGCTATTCCTTCGCGGAACGCCGTGAGGCTCTGCTGAACAAGCACAACGCCACATGGCTGAATATATGGAGCGCCACAAGCGCCTATTATCACGCTCTGCTGGGCAAAACGGATAAAATTCCTTCTGTTTTTGCGGAGCATCAGCTCTCTACAATACATTTTCTGGCGCCGGGCAAGCCTATGATGGAACTAATTGAAAATCAGGTGTACCTCACGCAGGGTTCTTACGCCAAGGTCATCGGCCGCAGTGAGGGACAGCTTGCTGTGTGCGATGCCATGCACTACGCATTGGTGGCACTGCACGTCCGCATTCAGGTGGCTGCGGCATACGAGCTGCTGGGCAAGCACCGGGAGGCCCGCAATCTGCTGACCCAAGCTCTTGCAGAGGCGGAGCCGGATGGCTTTGTCATTCTTTTTGTGGAAAACTACCGCTATCTGAAGCCACTGCTTGCGCAGGAAATACAGAGCGGTATTGTGAAAAAGATTGTGGAACTGGGCGAAGCGGCCAAGCAGCGCAAAAGCAGCACTGACCGCCCCATGGTTTTTACTGCTCTGACGGAGCGGGAATATGAAATTGTACTTTTTATGGCGGAGTTTTTGACGAACCGAGAGATTGCGGAAAAGCTGTTTCTCTCCGAGGGCAGTGTAAAGCAGTATATCAATCAGATTTACTCCAAACTGCATATAGAGGGCGACGCCCGAAGCAAGAGAAAGCGGCTGTTGGCACTCCTTTCGCAAAAAACCTAACCTTTGGTTAATATTTTTTTCTTGGCATCCATCGTACAATAATTGTACGGTGGATTTTTTGTTTATGAAACCACTAGAAAGGAGGCATATATTTGGACCGAAGGTATCTTACAGCCGTTGCGCCGCTGCCGAACCACATTTTGCAGGTGGATTTCGTATCTGGGGCCCGCCTGCTGTTGGACATGAAGCCGTATCTCGATAAGATTCGGTTTCTTCCGCTGAATGACCCGGTGGTGTGGAATAGTGCCGTGACCAACGGTATTTTTGTCCGCTTCGGCAATGTGGAACTGAGCCACGATGAAATACTGTCCATGGTGGAGCAGGAGCATTGAGCTACACGTATGAAAAAGGGAGATAACGAATATGAAAAAACGAAGTATTTTTTTAACACTGGCTATGCTCATTTGCCTGCTTGCAGCCTGCGGGAGCGCATCGCCTTCCGGCGATTCAGCCTCATCGAAGCCGGCGGAACCGTCGCAAAGCGAAACAGAGAGTACTCAGACCGATATCCTCTATGCCGTTTTCAGTGCTGAAGATGTCAAAGAATACCCCATTGAATATACCGGCGCCAAGAAAACCGCTGAGGAGCTGGCGCAAGAGCTGACCAGGCTGACCGGACTGGACTTTATCATCACCTCCAGCAAGGCCGATGACGGCTGGATTGTTGACTGGTCTGCAGATTCTACGCTGATTGCGGGACTTGATGATCGTGAGCAAAAGGAGGAGTTCCATTTCTTCGACCAGGATTCGCTGTGCTGGTTCATGATGGACAGCCTTTGGCGCACCCTGACTGAGAATCTGAACGCCGAGAATATCTATTACACCATGGATGGCGGCAGGGAATTGTTCTTTGAGGAACTGTATTCTGTCAACGTGTTCCCCTCTGATATCCCCTATATGGGATCGGAATTTTACTTCGCCCATGCCGATGTGCGGGGCGATGATGAACAGGTCTGCCTGCCGGACGCACAGTCGGCCTATCAGGGTTTCTGGGAGTACCCCGATGGAACCATTCTTGAGATCAGTGACGAAGGATGGTGGAATACCTATATGGCGGATGAATTTACCCCGTTTGCATGGGGACCGGTGGAATATGATGAGGAAGCTGTCTATCTGATGAATGACGACGGATCTTCCGGCGGAGGCAGGGCTTATTTTGATGAGAACGGCAACCTGATTGAATCCGGCTATGTCCTGACCTACCTCGGGCTGTATCGGTGATGTTCCGAAGGGCTGATCGACATTCTGCAGGAAAAGCATAACTGTTTTAATAATGTAGGGGCAGGTGTGAATTTAAGAAAAAGATATGCAAAGGATAAGTGAGGGTATAGTGAAATATGTGTGGTATATGTGGTTTTATTGGAAAAAAAGAGAATAGAGCAGCTGTTTTGGCAGATATGATGGATGCAATTCGACATAGGGGGCCTGATTCTGACGGGATTTATCAGAAAGATAATGTTTCTCTGGGATTCTGCAGACTTTCTATTATCGATTTAGAAGGCGGAAATCAGCCGATTTTTAATGAGGATGGTACTATTTGTCTGGTCTTTAACGGTGAGATATATAACTATCGTGAATTAAGAGAAGAACTGGAACAGAGAGGACATATTTTTTCGACAGTATCTGATTCGGAAACATTGATACATGGATATGAAGAGTATGGTGAGGGGGTACTTCAGAGACTACGGGGAATGTTTGCGTTTACAATATGGGATTCCAAAAAGAAAAGGTTATTTGCAGCCAGAGATTTTTTTGGCATAAAACCATTTTATTATGCAGAGATTGAAGGATGTTTTGTATTTGCATCTGAGATTAAAAGTATTCTTCGCTTTCCAGGATATCAAAAAAAAGTAAATGAAAAGGCATTGGAACAATATCTGGCTTTCCAATATTCGGCATTAAATGAATCATTCTTTGAAGGAATTTACAGACTCGATCCGGGACATTTTCTTGTCTATGAAAATAAGAATCTGAATATTCAAAGATATTTTACACCGGATCTGGCACCACAGGATGTGGATATGGATGAGAATGAGATGGTGAAAGAATTGGAGAATGTTCTGGAGCATTCTTTGAAGCGGCATATGATCAGTGATGTGGAAGTCGGGACGTTTCTTTCCGGTGGTATTGACTCAAATTATCTGGCAGCCGGACTGGGAAAGGTAAAGTCATTTACAGTAGGCTTTGGAGGGGAAGATAATCGATACAGTGAAATCAAATACGCCGGAGAGCTTAAAGAAATATATCCTTTGGAAAGTTATTCTAAAATAATTACAAAGGAGGAATTTTGGACGGCACTTCCCAAAGTCATGTATCATATGGACGAGCCAAATGGAGATGCTTCTGCAGTTGCATTGTATTTTGTGGCGAAAGAGGCAGCAAAACATGTCAAGGTAGTTTTATCAGGTGAGGGCTCAGATGAATTCTTTGGTGGTTATAATATTTATCTTGAGCCGGAGGCTTTAAGGTGGATGAACTGGATTCCCAAAAAGATCAGGCGCAAAGCTGCCCGTGCAGCAGAAAAATTGCCGGATATGAAAGGACGGAATTATTTAATCCGTGCAGGGATACCGATTGAGGAACGGTACATAGGAAATGCACATATCTTCAGTAATTATGAGATACAACAACTTCTGAAACATAATACAAATGTGACGTCAAGCGAACAGTTTTTAAAAAATCAATATGAAGACACCCTGGAACTGGATACGATGAGCAGGATGCAGCAGATTGATATTAATAACTGGTTACCGGGAGACATCCTGCAAAAAGCTGATAGGATGAGTATGGCTAATTCATTGGAAGTCAGGGTTCCGTATTTGGATTACGATGTTTTTGAATTGGCAAGAAAGTTACCGGAAAATGCAAAAACAAGAAAACATCAGACGAAATATCTGTTCAGACAAGTAGCTGCAAAAAAGCTGCCTTCCCAGATCGTGAATCGGAAAAAGTTGGGCTTTCCGGTTCCTATCCGGGTGTGGATCAAGGAAGAACCATGGAGAAGTGAGATTGAGAAAGCATTTACCAGTGAGACAGCCCGCTATTTCTTCCATGTAAAGAACTTACTTGAGTTACTGGAGAAACATGTAAAAGGGGAACAGGATAATAGTAGACAAATATGGACCGTGTATATGTTTCTTGTATGGCATCAGGTATATTTTACTTAAACTGTGCAGTGCAGTATGAATCAGGTCTGATTTGTTTTGGAAGAATGAAAAATATGTAGAAAGGAAGAACTTGTTATGAATCCGATCATTGTTATTCTGATTGTAGTTTTGGTCATCGTTTATTGGTGTATCAAAACGGTCAATGACATCAAGAAAAAAGAAATTCGTGTGCAGGAGGGACTCTCCGGCGTAGAGGTAGCGTTAACCAAGCGCTACAATGTGCTTACCAAAATGTTGGATACCGCCAGGGGCTATATGTCGCATGAAAGCGAGCTGTTCACAAAGGTCATCGAGCTTCGTCGCGGTATGACCATTGCGGAGATGAACGACGCCCAACAGCAGATGGATACCCTGAGCGGAAAGATTTTTGCCGTGGCAGAGAACTATCCGGAGCTTCGCTCCAGCGATGTTTTTGTAGAGCTTCAGCGGGGAATCCGCGACGCGGAAGAGCATTTACAGGCTGCTCGTCGATTGTATAACAGCAACGTTACTGCCTACAATACGGCGATTGCTATGTTCCCGGCTAAGCTTTTAGCAGGCGGACGTCAGCCTGCGGAATTCTTTGTTGCAGATGCAGGCAAGCGCGAAGATGTAAAAATCTCGTTTTAAGAAAGGAATTGATAATTATGGAAGAAAAGCAAATGATGACAAATAAAGAGCTGGAATCCCAGATCCAATCATTACGCAGCAAGGAATTGATTTTCAAGATTCTGACTTACGCTTGTGGCGCGGGGATGATTTTAATGCTCATAACCGGAATGATCCCAATTGCGATTATTATGCTTGTGGCTTCGCTGGCGTGCGGGTATCAGTTATCCTCTGCCACCAGCACGCTTAAAAAGACGCTTAGCGATAATATCATCGGCAGTGTGATTAAAGAAGTGCTGGGTGATGATGTGGAATATAATCCCTGGGGCAAAATAAACCCTGGCAGCATGGTATTTCCATTCTCTTATAACGCCGCGGATGGCAGCGATCACATCAAGGCAGTCTACAATGGGCTGAACATTGAACTTGGTGATATCGAATTGATCTATGAGGAAGAGTACAGCGAAGAAGACGGACGCAGAGAAATTGAACGTGCTTCACAATTTAAGGGGCAGTGGCTTACCTGCGACTTTGGTAAGGAACTTGCCGGTGAAGTATATATCTCAGAGTGGGGTAAAAAAGATCGTAAACGTATGAAAAGCAATGTCACGATGGATAACGAACAATTTAGTAAGCGCTTCTGTGTAAGAGCGAATAATCCGCAGGAAGCGTACTACATCCTTACACCAAACATGATGGAATATATTATCAATATGGCCAATAAAAGTGGAGGCACTGTCTATCTGTCATTTTTACGAGGCGGAAAGATGCACGTTGCGGTAAAGAGCGGGCGCGACTTCTTTGAACTTGGAAAAAGTAATGCTAATGTGGAAGAACTGCGCCAGAAATTCCTGAATGAGCTGCGCTGGTTTACCGATATTGTCGACACACTGCGTGTGGAAGATACTCTCTATAAAAAGGTGACAAACGAATGACGCTGGGAATGGCTATCTTGTTATTGGCAGTGGCAGTGACAGGCATTGTGCTGGTCTTTCGGGATATGCGAGAAAAGCCGAAACTACGCATCGTTTGTCTTGTACTGTTGTCTTTGATCGTATTGGTTCTTGTCGGATATATCGCTCTGACTTTGATTTTTGTGGATGCGGCCAGAAACCAACCCCCTGCTTGACAGGGCGGAACAATAACAATAGAGAAGTGTTTTGGGACAAAGTCGATTAGCCTGTAAAGGACAAAATTAAGTATTCTAAACAGCAGTGGAAAAGAGTGTAATTGGAAATCATTCAGAGCATCTTTTACCGCTGCTGTTTTTGTGTCTAAATTCAATGCACACTTTTGAGCTGAAACTCTTATAACCACTAACCTTAATTAATTCCGTTAAGTTATTGCGCTACAGAGCCGAGTATAAATAGTAGGCGATGGTTTATAAGTACTATGATTATCCCACAAGTTCATTGTGAACTTGTGGGATTTTTGATATGATAAAACATCTAAGGGATGGTGGTAATACGAAGTCGAGAAATTCACATGTGCAGACAATGATTAGAATGCTAGGCTTTGGAGATAATGACGGTTCTGATTTTCTACGATTCTTGATACTTGGGAGGTGGATTGAAATATGAGCACATCATATAGTATTTATCGCCTTGCAAAACCGACAAAGCATGAATTGGCGGGTATAGATTATTTTTCAGTATATGATTCGTTCCCAATTTGTGACAATACTGTTGACACAAATTAGTTGGAGCAATCATCTTGCGATTATGTCCAAGGTAAAACCGCAGAGCAGAAACATTTTATATAACGCTTTGTATCAAGGAAGAATCTACACATTTGTCAGAGGAGAAATGAAATCATACGGTGCTATGGTATTTCTAAAAGAAGTTTCCAATCAATATGGTTTTCAATCCTGTTTATTTGAAGAACTTGAGCCTTATAACAGACAAATTGTAGCGGAAGCGTATGAAAAGTGGTTGAAAAAGGAATTGGAAATGGCTGAGGAGGATATTGAAAAAGGTAGAGTTTATACGATTGAAGAAGTTCAGGAACATCTTGATAAAATGCTGCAGGAATAAATGATTTTGAGATAATAACTAGGTTATCATATGAGAGAGCCAATTGAAAATGTGAGCTTATTCTGGAAGACAGTATGATGCGAGTAAAAGGGAAACAGAATCGTGCTTTGAAAATGAAAAATAATTCAGTATAATTATGGCAAGGAGGTAGGCACATGGATGAAACTAAATTTATATATCATGGAAGTAATGCCATCGTGCAAAAACCTAAGATTTTGATCAACGGTCATTACAAAGATTTTGGATATGGATTCTATTGTACGAATCTAAAGAAACAGGCAAAACGATGGGCTTTGACGAAACGTGGAGAATCCGTTGTGAACAGCTATGCATATACGAAAAACAGCGATTTGAAAATATGCTCTTTCGAAAAAATGACAGAGGAATGGCTGGAGTTTGTGGTGAATTGCCGAAGAGGTAAGGAGCATGAATTTGATATTGTGGATGGACCTATGGCAGACGATCAGATTTGGGATTATGTAGAAGATTATATGACAGGTAATATTTCTAAAGAAGCATTGAAAACATTGCATTTTGAAGGGAGTGAAAAGCTATGAAAAACATATATTTCCCGGATGAAGAAATCAAGAAGAACGATGTGTATTTTATTTGTTATATGATTGAACGGGTCGCAAGAACACTCTATCAGCGTAACAAGTATGTGGTAAATAAGATTGGCAAGGCGGAGCTGGAACATTTGATTAGTGTAGCAAATGTTCTTCATGCGGAAAATCCTTTGGCAGTGGAAGATGACTGGATTGAAGAATATGACCTTGCGGAGGGGAATGTTGATGTTACTGCAGTAGATTCAGAACTGGTAACAACAATTCCCAGTGCAACCCAGATGGGAAAGATTTATCAGAGGTTGATTTACAAATCCGTGGCAACATTCTGGCAAACGGGTATTTAAGGAGACACGACTATGGGAGTATTTGATAAATTTAAGAAAAGAAAAACAGATAATGATACTAAATCACATGAATATAGGAAAAATTTGACAACAGGTAGTGGGATGTGGGCACTCTGGAATTATGAAGCGTATCAAAACGTCAATGATTATGAAAAATGGGAACCTTTATTTTGCGAAGACGAAGATATAAAAAAACAAATAGAGAAAAAAGTATTCGTTCCTATTTATATTTTTGAAGATGGTTGCCGTGCTTTTTCGCTTAAAATTGATTGTGAATTATCTGAAAGAGAACAAAAATATGTTTGCATTAAATCAGAAGAATATCTCTTTTACTCAAATGGAAAATCTGTTCTTTCCGGAATTGACAGTATAAATACAAATGTTTCTGAAGAGGAAGCCATTATATTTGATTTGCCCAAAGGATATTATGAAGTATCGATATACCTGCTTAGTTGGGATGAAGAACCTGAAGCCTATCTGGACAACGGAAATATCAATCCAAATGCACTTTCAGATTTTGTGGTATTATTAAAATCAAATGCTGATGAAAAAAAGAAGTATCGTCAAAAAATAAATACTTTTTTAGAAAATGATTAAGGTATGCACTGTCCTATCTCATATTAATTGCAAGTGCTGTTGTAATGATTATCGCTAATCGGAAAAAGAATACAAGGCGAAGAGATGACAACATGAATCAATCCGGCTTTCATGGGGAATACTTAAGAGTATTTATCGATGGAGGCTGAAGATATGAAAGGTATGTTTTATGGATGGTATATGAAATGTCAGTCCGCTTCACAAACTCTGGCAGTGATTCCGGCAGTACACCAAAGTGGAAAGGAATGCACCTGTTCGATTCAGCTGATTACGGATCATGATGCCTGGAATGCTGTATTTCCGATAGAAATGTTTCGGAAACGGGGGAGGAATATTTGGATTGGGGAAAATCAATTTGGTCAGAATGGTCTGAAGCTGAAGATACGAATTCCAGGATTGACAGTAGATGGAAAACTGGATTTTGGTCCACTTTCTCCGCTGCGATATGATGTGATGGGACCATTTGCCATGATTCCGTTTATGGAATGTCGCCACAGTGTGTGGAGTATGAGACATAGGGTAAATGGAACGCTGCGCATCCAGGATCAGATTTTTCATTTTCAGAATGCAAGAGGTTACTGGGAGGGGGATAAAGGACGTTCATTTCCAAAGAAATATGCATGGACGCAATGCTTTTTTTCGGGTGGTTCTCTGATGCTGTCTGTGGCGGATATTCCTATGGCGGGAGTTCGCTTTACTGGTGTGATTGGTGTTATCCTGTGGTACGGAAAGGAGTATAGGCTGGCTACTTATCTGGGAGCAAAAGTGGTGCAGATTCAAAATGGGAAGATTCGGATTGTACAGGGGAACATGGAATTAGAAGTCCGCTTGCTGGAAAGTATAAAGTGTTCCCTGAAAGCTCCGATGGCAGGAAATATGGAAAGAACCATTCGGGAAGGAGCAGCCTGCAGGGCCTTGTATCGTTTTTATAAAAACGGAAGTCCTGTTTTTGATTTTGAAACAGACAAAGCATCTTTTGAATATGAATATCCATAAGTTGCCCGACCAATCTGATTTGGGACAATGAAACGTATGATAAAAAGTCTTGACAAATAATGTTTGTCCTCATATTATATAGGTAACCGATATATAGATTGCCTATATAAGGAGGGTGAAGTTTATGGCTATTGAAAAATCATTAGTTTCCGGAAGTATGACGATGCTTATTTTGAAACTGCTGTCTGAAAAGGACATGTATGGCTATGAGATGATAGATACATTACGCCGGAAATCTCAGAACGTGTTTGAATTGAAGGCCGGAACACTGTATCCACTGCTTCACAGTCTTGAAGAGAAAGGATTGTTGGTGGTATACGAGCAGGAAGCCGGAGGAAAGACCAGAAAGTATTATAGTCTGACAAAACAGGGCAGAACGCTTCTGGAAAAGAAAACGGAAGAATGGAAAGAGTATTCTGCAGCAGTATCGAGTGTTCTTGCATTGGAGGTGTAATGGATGGATGAATATTTAAAGACATTGCTGGAACAGATTCGCTGTAAGAAGGCACGACCTTATATCCGACAGGAATTGCAGGATCATATAGAAGATCAGATTGCGGAAAACATGCATGCCGGAATGGACCGTGAGCGTGCAGAAAAAGAGGCTGTCAGAGATATGGGAGATCCGGTCGAAACGGGGGTTTCCCTTGATCGTATTCATAAACCACAGATTGCATGGAAGCTTCTGGTTATGGTTATCCTGCTTAGCGTTGCCGGGATTTTGACACATATCATGATTGCCAGGCATATCAGTGAGGGAGATGCGTCTGCTTCCGGAAGATACGTGATTCATGTCATGGTGGGAATTGCAGTCATGATTTTCCTGTACTTTTTGGATTATACATTATTAGCAAGATTTTCCAAGGTGATTGCAGTCATATTATTAGCGATGTGCTTACTGACCTTGTATTTTGGATGTACGGTAAATGGTATGAGATATTTCATAATTATAGGGGGAGGGTCTGTATCCATACCGGCATTGATGCTGTTTTATGTTCCGATATATGGAGGTGTCATATATCAATATCATGGATCGGGTTATACAGGATTGCTAAAAGCAATTGTATGGATGGTGATACCGGTTGTTTTGGTTTTGCGGATGCCGGCAATGATGACTGCCGGTCTGATGCTGATATCTATGCTTGTGATGTTGACAATCGCGATTCAGAAGGACTGGTTTGTTGTACAGAAGAAAAAAGCAATGGGCGGACTTTGGGGGATTTTCATGGTTATGCCAGCTGCAGTTTTCCTTATGATGTATTTGGGAAATGCTTTCGCACCCTATCAGAAGGCACGTATACAGGCAGTTTTTTCTAATAGTGGAGATGCCGATTATCTTACAGCGAAATTGCGTTCTTTATTGACAGTAAATAAATTTGCGGGAAACAGTGGGGTGGATGTAACTGAAATGTTGCCTGCGTATAATGCAGATTATATATTGGCTTATTTATCATCTGTGTATGGAATGCTCGCGGCGATTCTTATATGCTGCATTTTAGCTGTGCTGATTCATACTGTTTTTCATACAGCCATGAGGCAGAAGAACCAGTTGGGCATGATGATGGGATGTGGATGTGGCATGATATTTCTTGTAAGCTTTTTGATAAATGTATTGGAAAATGTAGGAGCATTTCCACCGGCAGCGACATTTATGCCATTTTTATCTGCAGGAGGAAGTTATATTATTGTTTCTTATGGACTAATGGGTATTGTGCTGAGCATATACAGATATAAAAATGTTTATCCGCAGCATGTCGGGATTCGCCAGAATAAAAACAGGATTATAAGTAAAGTATCTGGATGAAATCCTGATTAGATATGCCTCGTAACACGAACCACAGTGTCTCAAAGAACTGATCTTACCATACGTAACAGCGCAGTTTTATTATGATTAATGTATTTTAGCCGCCCAATCGGGCGGCTTCAGACTGTAGATATAGTCCCGGACGAGAGTCTGGGCTTTTCTTATGTTTAGGTTATCCACCAAGTATGAACAGTGCAGGTTGCAGATGCCACGATAACGCCCGATGTGAAAGTATGCAGGTCAGAATGAAAAGCGAGCTTCTCTATGATCGGTACAATACATAGACAATGACTATCGAGGAACTTAAGGCTCTCATATTGGCAATACCATTTACATACTCTGGACAAATTGATCAATGAAATAAATAGCAGCTCCTACTGCAGACGATTCTGTTTTGTAGTGGCATACATGAATAAAATCCGCATTTTTTTCGAAAGGATTCCGTTTGGCTACCTTTTCTTTTAGTATGTCAATATAATCGGTCATATACGCGCCTACATATCCTCCGAGAACAATGTCATAATCATAACATACACGAAGGTTATTTACCCCTATGGCAAGATGATTCAAATAGTCATCGAATACGCGTTGATAACCAGTGTTCGTATCTAATTCTTCGAAAAATGCTTTCAAATTCCCATCACAAAAATCAGACAAAATAAGAGCAGAACAGTATGCATCGAGACATCCGCGTTGTCCACAGTAACATTCTTTACCGTTTGGAATGATACACATGTGACCGAATTCGGAAGCGCGATGGTTATTACCTACGGAGATATATTTTCCGTTCATCGTAGCACCACCAACACTATTGCTCAGTGAAAGATAGAGCATTGCCTGGTTGGAGTCGGAATTCCAGCTTTCCGCCAACCCTGCAGAATTCGCATCATTAAATAATAAGAAAGGATATGGCAGATGTTTTTGGATTCTGTCATAAATTCCTGGAAAGGTCTGGATAACAGTGGCATAGAATATACTTTTATTATCTGAATTAAAAATTACAGGCATGGATATTCCGACGCCCAGCAATTTATTTCTTGGAATAGAATGCATGTCTAATAGCTGCTCTAGTTCCCGGGAGATGTATTCATAATATTCATCAGAGTCCACGAAACGATAACGAATACGTTTTTGAGCGATTAGATTAATATCCAGATCGATGATAGCGATAGACAGGTGATTTTTAGTTATGTCTATTCCAATAGAATATCGTGCATTTGGAACACAGCTTAAAATATTGGCTTTTCTTCCGCCGGTGGAACTAAAGGAGCCGGCATTGTAAATAAAACCATTATCTTTTAAGGCATTCAACACGTTGGTAACAGTAGGAAGGCTAAGACCTAATGCAGAGGCTATATTTTGTCGGGAACTTTGCTTTTCGTGATAGATGATACGGTAAATATCTCCGGAGTATTTATTTTTGCATAATTCATCAGTCAAGACGACTTCCCCCCCTTTTTTTATGTTTATATATGTATACAATAGAATATTTGCGGAAAAACGTCAATGTGTTATTTTGAAAAAAATACATTCATAAAAAAACTATAAAAGTATCAGTTTGGTAAAAGTAAATACAAGAACATAAATAAAAATAATTACAAAAGAATTGTTAAAAAAATAGCATAATTATAACAAAAAAGAATAAATAACTACATATAATGCACAAAAATGCAATAATAAAAATGTATAAAAGATATAAACTTTAATAAAATTATTGACATAAGTAACGGCGGGGTGTACACTTGTCTTAAATAAAAAAGAGAAAGAGAGGAGGCTAGTTATGGAGGAGATTAAAATGAGAGTATCCGGAGTTGAGAAATCATTTCCGGGTGTAAAAGCTCTTAGTAACATTGAGTTTTCGGTACGTAAAGGTACGGTGCATGCTCTTTGTGGAGAAAATGGTGCCGGTAAATCTACATTAATGAAAATTATCATGGGTCTTTATCAGGCAGATAAGGGACAGATCTACATTGATGAAAAACCGGTAAATATCAAGAACCCTATACAGGCGAGAGAAATGGGCATTTCCATGATTGCACAGGAATTGAATTATGTACCGGAGCTGTCCGTGGCAGAAAACCTGTTTTTAGGACGTCTTCCAGTTAACAAGTTCGGAAAGGTAAATTGGAAGAAGGTGAAAAAAGACGCAGCACAGTTTTTGACAGATGAAAAATTACCATACAAGCCTGAACAAAAGTTAAAAGAACTGACGGTGTCAGATATTCAGATGCTGGAAATCATTAAGGCCATTACCAATAATGCAGAAATTGTTATTATGGATGAGCCGACATCTTCCATCAGTGAAAAAGAGGTTAAGCAGTTATTTGATAAAATTGCTGAGTTGAAAGCAAAGGGCGTTTCTATCATTTACATTTCTCATAAGATGGAAGAAGTATTCCAGATTGCAGACGACATTACCGTATTACGTGACGGAACAGTGGTTTCTACTGACCGGGCTGAAGATCTTGACCTTGATACGGTTATTTCCAGAATGGTAGGAAGACAGCTTTCTAATGTGTATCCAAAGGAAGACGTTAAGATCGGTGAAAAAGCACTGGAAGTAAAGGACTTTTCACAGGAAGGGATATTTGAAAATATTAATTTTTATGCACGTAAGGGTGAAATCGTAGGATTTGCAGGACTTGTAGGTGCAGGACGAACAGAAACAATGCGCGCAGTATTTGGTCTGGATCCGCATTCGAAAGGACAGGTTTTCATTGATGGAAAAGAAGTACAGATCAAAAGCCCTCAGGACAGTATCAAGCAGAAGTTGATCATGCTTTCAGAGAGCAGACGTGACGATGGAATTGTTCCAGTAAGAAGTGTTGCAGAAAATGCTACTCTGGCATCTTTGGAAAAATATATATATGGCGGATATACGCATAAAGGAAAAGAATTAGAAGATGTAACATCTATGTTCGAGAAAATGAACGTAAAGACTCCTTCTCTGGATACAGAAATTTCAAAGCTTTCTGGTGGTAATCAGCAGAAAGTCCTTCTGGCAAGATGGATGCTTTGTGATCCGGAAGTCATGATTCTGGATGAACCTACAAGAGGTATTGATATTGGAGCAAAATTTGAAATTTATAAATTGATGACAGAGATCGTAAAAGAGGACAAAGCGGTAATCATGGTATCTTCTGAGTTGCCGGAGCTTATTGGTATGTGTGACAGAATCTATGTTATGTGCCAGGGTAGAATCTCCGGATGTATCAACAAAGAAGAGTTTTCTCAGGAAACAATTATGAAGCATGCAACCGGATTAATTGACCAAAGGTTAGAAGGAGTAGAGTAATGAAACAGAAAAAATCATATTATTTACAAAAATTTAGTATTTACATTGTACTGGTAATTTTGTTTATTGTTTGTAGCTTTATCAGCCCATATTTCTTACAGTACAGTAACCTGATCAATGTCAGCAGACAGTTGTGTGTGGGTATTCTGATTGCTTACGGCGAAATGCTTTTGATTGTCAGCGGATTCCTTGATCTGTCAGTGGGTTCAGTATTAGCTTTATCAGGTGTTCTTTCAGTATCTGTGTTTAAGAGTACCGGATCCATGGCTGCAGCATTCGCAGTTGCAATTGTTGTTGCAGTAGTATGTAACCTGATTAATGCAGTTTTTGTTGCAAATTTTAATGTTCCGGCATTTATCGCTACATTAGGTATGCAGCAGGCAGCCAGAGGTATTGCTCTTTATTACACAGGCGGACAGAATATTCTGCAGCTTGGTGACTATGTAAAAATCGGACAGGGAATGGTAGGACCGATTCCAATTCCGGTAATACTTATTGTTCTGATTACAATTGTAATCTGGTACATTGTCAATAATACAAGATATGGCCGTGGAATTTACGCAATTGGCGGAAGCAGAAGTGCTGCAGAGGCAAGTGGTATTAATTCTAAGAAGAGTATTTATACATCCTATATTATCAATGGTATTTTGGTTGGTATCGCAGGTATGATCTTCATGGCAAGAAATAATGCGGGTCTTCCAAACGGCGCTATCGGATATGAAATGACAGGTCTTACAGCAGCTATCGTTGGTGGAACATCATTTACAGGTGGTATTGGTACAGTAAGCGGAACAATCGCCGGTGCGTTTATTATCGGATTCCTTGAGAATGTAATGAACCTTGTTGGTGTAAACTCTTACATTCAGCAGGTAATCGAAGGTACGATCATTGTACTTGCAGTCGCATTTGATGTAGTAAGTAAATCAAAAAAATCTCAGAAAGTTATCATCGTTAAAGAAGAGAAAGATGATAGTGAAAAGAAACAAAAAGTCAAGTAAATCTTTGTTAATAAATATGTGCACGATAAGTGTAAATAAATTAACATCTTTCAAAAGGAGGAAGAAAGTATGAAGAAAATGAAAAAGTTACTGGCAGCATTATTGTGTGTAATGATGGTGTGCTCATTAGCAGCTTGCTCAGGTAGCAGTGAAAGCTCTGATGAGGGAGAAAGCAAAGAGGGCGGCACAAAAAAAGTTTGCTTCGTAGCACGTGCCAGTGCAGACACATTCGCAGCATGGTTAACATCCGAAATGAAGAAAAGTGCAGAAGAGTACTCTGATATCTTCACATTAGACTGCGTAAGTGGTGAAGGCGATGACAACACAGAAAACGGTCTGTTAGAGGACTGTATCACAAAGGGATATGACCTTGTAATCGTACAGTCTAACAACAACGCAGCACAGGCTCCATATGTACAGCAGCTTGTAGATGCAGGCATCCCGGTAATCACAACGAACCCAACAACACATCAGGGCGACTTGGATGGTTCTGATAGTACAGACGTTATGGAAGGAACTGGAACAGTCGATGCAGATCCTGTAGAGCAGGCTGCTGTTGGTGCAAAACGTGCAGTAGAAGAAATTCCGGAAAATGCTAATGTTGTAGTATTAAAAGGGCCTTCAGGAAACTATCATGCTGATAAGAGAAGAGAAGCATGGGATACATATTTCTTTTCAGAGCGTCCGGACGTAACAATCCTTGGTGAAGATTTTGCAAACTGGAACAGTGATGAAGCTCTGACGCTTATGGAAGCATGGGTTCAGAAAGGAACACACATCGATGCAATTATCGCTATGAACGATAACATGGCAGCTGGTGCGATCGAAGCAATCAAAGGAAATGAGGAATATGTAAAAGCAGACGGAACAACAACATTCTACGCTTATGGGGTTGACGGAACAGCTCAGGGATGTCTGTTAATCAGAGATGGTCTTCTTACATGTACAGCTCTTCAGGGAGCAAATGATATTGCTAAGATGAACATGGCATATGCAGCAAAAGTATTATCCGGTGAAATGGATATTACAGAAGTAAACGACTTTGTTGATGCACCTGAAATTAACATTGATAACGTAGAAGAATATATCAAGATGTATATCGAGAATGGTGAGATTGACGAATAATAAATGGACAAGTTAATAGATTAGTCATTCTTGTAGCGGAAGTTTATGCCTGGCAGGATTTTCCTGCTGGGCATATTTAAAAAAGGAGAGACGAGATATGAAAATGCAGAAAGGTGCTTTCATGAGAGGCACAGACAAAATGATTATTAAGGAGATCGAAGTACCAGAAGTAGGCGAGAAGGAAGTTCTTGTACAGCTTGAATATGTTGGAATCTGTGGATCTGATGTTCACTATTTCCATCATGGAAACTGCGGAGCATATAAAGTTAATTTAGAAGAAGATTATATGCTTGGTCATGAGTGTGCTGGTACTGTTGTTGAAGTAGGCGCAAACGTAAAAGACTTGAAGGTTGGAGATAAGGTTGCTCTTGAACCGGGAATCACATGTGGACAGTGTGAATTCTGTAAAGCTGGAAAATATAATCTTTGCCCGGATGTAGTATTTCTTGCAACTCCTCCGGTACAGGGATGTTATGAAGAATACATTGCATTTCCAGAGAATATGTGTTTTAAACTGCCCGAGAATATGACAACAAAAGAAGGTTGTCTGATTGAACCATTGTCTGTTGGATTCCATGCAGCAAACCAAGGCGATGTTCAAGTTGGTGAAAGCGTAGTGATTCTTGGAGCTGGATGTATTGGACTGGTAACTCTTCTTGCTTGTAAAGCACATGGAGCAGGTAACATTATCGTTGCTGATATCGTAGATGCACGTCTTGAGAAAGCAAAAGAACTGGGAGCAACTCACGTTATAAACAGTAAAGAAGTGAATGCACTTGAAGAAATTGCAAGATTAACAGGTGGAAAAGGTGCAGATAAAGTATTCGAGACAGCAGGTTCTCCGGTCACGATTGCACAGACTGCATTTGCCGTAAAACGTGGAGGAACGATTACTCTTGTTGGACTTTCTGCTCAGGAAGAGATTAATTTCAACTTTGCTCAGATTATGGATAAAGAAGCAACCATCAAATCTGTATTCCGTTATAGAAATATTTATCCAAAGGCAATTGAGGCTGTTTCTGCAGGTGCAATCGATGTAAACGGTATTGTGACTCATGAGTTTGATCTGGAACATATTCAGGAAGCGTTTGAAGAAGCGATCAACAATAAAACAGATCTTGTAAAAGCTGTAATAAAAATAAAATAAATAAAGTAAGACAGATGAATTTCTCAGGAGGATTAATATGTTATACATAGGAGTGGATCTTGGTACATCGGCAGTAAAACTTTTGTTGATGGATGCAGAAGGAGATATTAAAAACATCGTATCTAAAGAATATCCGCTGTATTTTCCACATCCGGGATGGTCAGAGCAAAGTCCGGAGGACTGGTTTGCACAGACGATGGAAGGAATTAAGGAATTAACAGCAGAAGTAGATAAGTCAGAAGTGGCAGGAATCAGTTTTGGCGGACAAATGCATGGTCTGGTAACATTAGACAAAAACGATTGTGTCATCCGTCCGGCAATTCTCTGGAATGATGGGAGAACCGGAAAAGAAACAGATTACCTGAACCAGGTGATTGGAAAAGATAAATTGTCTGAATGTACGGCAAACATTGCATTTGCCGGATTTACTGCTCCGAAGATTCTATGGATGAAAGACAATGAACCAGAGAATTTTGCAAAAGTTGTAAAAATTATGCTTCCGAAAGATTATCTGGCATATAAGCTTTCGGGTACATTCTGCACAGATGTTTCAGATGCTTCCGGTATGCTCCTGCTGGATGTAAAAAATCGCCGTTGGTCTAAAGAAATGATTGATATATGCGGCATTTCAGAGGATATGCTTCCAAAACTTTTTGAAAGCTATGAAGTGGTAGGTACACTGAAAAAAGAAATTGCAGAAGAACTTGGATTAAAAGATTCTGTAAAAGTAATTGCCGGTGCAGGAGATAATGCGGCAGCAGCCGTAGGAACAGGTACTGTAGGGGATGGCAGATGCAATATATCACTGGGAACATCGGGGACGCTTTTTGTATCAAGCAAAAAGTTTGGCGTAGATGAATATAATGCGCTACATTCATTTGACCATGCTGACGGCAACTATCACTTGATGGGATGTATGCTGAGTGCGGCATCCTGTAATAAATGGTGGTCAGAAGAAATATTAAAGACGAAGGATTTTGCTGCGGAACAAAAAGAGATTCACAAGCTGGGAGAAAATACTGTTTTCTATCTTCCTTATTTGATGGGAGAGCGTTCTCCACACAACAATCCGAAGGCGAGAGCAATGTTTATTGGAATGTCTATGGATACGACCAGAGCAGATATGACACAGGCAGTATTGGAAGGCGTTACTTTTGGATTGAGAGATTCTCTGGAAGTGGCAAGAAACCTGGGAATCCATATTGAGAGAACGAAAATCTGCGGAGGTGGTGCGAAGAGCCCGCTTTGGAAGAAAATGGTAGCAAATATCATGAATATGAAAGTGGATGTCATTGAAAGTGAAGAGGGACCGGCATTAGGAGCTGCAATGTTGGCAGCGGTAGGATGTGGAGAATACCCTTCTGTAGAAGCAGCTGCAGAGAAAATCGTAAAGATTATGGACACTATTGAGCCAGAAGAAGAACTCGTTGCAAAATACGAAGAGAAATATCAGAAATTTAAACAGATATATCCTACGGTAAAAGGTTTATATGAGTTATAAAAATCGTTACCCCACATTGATTACGAAATTAAATGTGGGGTACTTTTTTA